>NZ_BAAGDR010000004.1:0-97157 GCF_054660435.1 Streptomyces sp. YKOK-I1 | reverse complement strand
CCGCGGAGCGGGTACCACATCGCTGCGCGATGTGCAAGCGGGGCGGTCGCTGCGCTCCCGCTGCCCGTGCGGAGCACGGGCGGATCCCTGCGCTGCGCTCCGGGATCCGGTGGGGCCGGCCGCGATGCGGCGCGGCGGGCGCGCGGTGCGCGCCGGGCGGCTGAGAGGGTGTCAGGTACGGCTAGTGGGGGCCTTTCGTTGGGGAGTTGGGGAGTCCTGCGGACTCCGGGCGGGTCCGCTGCGCTCCCCCGCCTGACGGTCCTTCCGGCTGCGCCTCCAGAACCTTGGGGCCCGCTGGTGCGGGCGGGGCTGGCTATGGGGGTGGGGGTCACTCGTTCGTGTCGGGTTCCAGTATAGCGTGTGCATCAGGTTGATGCAGCATGTACCGTTGGCGGAAACACGAGACACCCCCCAACCACACGGGGCGGGGTAGAGGGAGGGAGGCACCTTGAATTCGTTGAGTTTCGAAATGCGCCTCAAGGCGCGGGAGGAAATCCACCGTGAGGTTACCGGCTTTACCTCGGCAGAAATCCACGAACGGTATGTGGCTGCGGGTGGGCTGGAAAGCCGCGAGGACCGGCCGGGTCCGCTCAGCACGGAAGACCGGCTGGCAGCAGTCCGGCGGAACGAACTGCTGCGCATCTCGAATCTGATGGCCACCGCAGGGTGGGAGACCTACTCCCCCGACAACGACCCGGAGGTGCACCGCTGGCGCCAGGCGCAGCGGGAGCGTCAGGAGCGCGAGAGCGGTGAGCAGGGGCCGACCCTTGAGCAGATCCGCTACCGGATCGTGGCGCAGCGGACCGATCCGGAGCACCCGGGCGCGTCCAGGCTGACGCACTACGCCTACGGGCGGTCGGTCGAGGAGGCCGTCACCAAGGTCCGCAAGGCTCATGAGAAGCCGGGCGGGGTGTACGGGGACCAGGACCTGTATCGCGTGGTGGAGGTGGTGGAGGAGAGCCCGGACAGCGAGGTGCGGCAGCAGGAGGAGGCCCGCCGGCGGTACCTGACCGCCATCCTGGAGAACGCCACCGCCACCGTGCGCGGCCGTGAGCCGGAGGACCCGGATGCGGACATGGTCAGCCGCCTGGACGACTTCTTCACCCGCGCCGTCACCTTCCCCGACCCGCACACCCCTGGTGTACATCCCCGGCCCCACCAGGCCACGTTCGGCTGGACCACCACGCCGCCCGGGATCGAGCACGCCAGCGACCCCGGCCGCGCCCTGGCCCTGTTCCTCCTGGCCTACCTCGATCACCACGGCCTGGACCTGGCGAGGGCAGCCGTCCGTAGTGGCGACGGGTCCACTCTGCCGCCGGTGGAGGTCGGCCGGCCTTCGGCTCGTGCAGCGGAAGAGACCGAGCCGTCGGCGGAATTTGTCGAGCGCGTCCTGGACCTCTGCGAGCAGCACTACGCGGCCGTGACCGGCACCAACTCCGAGCAGTGGGACCGGGAGTCGTCCCGGGAGCTCGTGGTCCTCGCCTTGCGGACCGTGCGCCTGGCGGAGCCGGAGAGCTACCCGCGGGCGCTGGAGACCTACCTGCACGAGCACCGGGCGCGGCTGGAGCGGCTGTGGCGCCGCTACGGGCCCGACGGGGTGTTCGCGGGCGAGCTCGTGCTGATCGACCTGCCCGCCTGCTTCATGCTGTGCGAGAGGATCGAGAAAACACCGCTCTGGCTCGAAGGTGTCTGGTCGAAACAGGGCCAGGAGGAAAACGCGCTGGAAAGGCTTCACCACAGCTGGCTCTACGACACGAGTGAGGAGGACGGGCGATGAGCAGGATTCCGCTCAAGAAACACCAGATCGACCAGAAGTCGAGTTTCCGTCGGTGGGTCGGATTCCCTGCAAGGTCATCTGTGCCCCCTCAGGGTGCCCGTGGCACGATCGTGTCAGCGACCGGGTCCGGAAAAACGATCATGGCTTCTGCGTGCGCGCTGGAGTGCTTCCCGGACGGCCGGATCCTCGTGACCGTGCCGACCCTGGACCTGCTCGTGCAGACCGCCCAGGCGTGGCGGGCCGTGGGGCACCAGTCCCCGATGGTCGCGGTGTGCTCGCTGGAGAACGACCCGGTGCTGAACGAACTGGGCGTGCGCACCACCACCAACCCGATCCAGCTGGCCCTGTGGGCCGGGCACGGGCCTGTCATCGTGTTCGCCACGTACGCCTCTCTCGTGGACCGCGAGGACTTCGACGACCCATCGGGCCAGGGCAGCGTTCGCGGGCCGCTGGAGGCCGCTCTGGCGGGTGGAGACCGGCTCTACGGGCAGCGCATGGACGGTTTTTCGCTCGCCATCGTCGATGAGGCGCACGGAACCGCCGGTGATCTTGGGAGGCCGTGGGCGGCGATCCACGACAACGCCCGCATCCCGGCGGACTTCAGGCTCTACCTGACCGCGACCCCGCGCATCCTGGCCTCGCCCCGCCCGCAGCGCGGGAAGGACGGCCAGGAGCTGGAGATCGCATCGATGGGCCAGGACTCGCAGACCTACGGGCCGTGGCTGGCCGAACTCGGGCTCTCGGAGGCGATCGAGCGGGAGATCCTCGCCGCGTTCGAGATCGACGTGCTGGAGATCCGCGACCCCTCCCCCGTCCTCGGGCTGTCGGAGGAGGCACTGCGGGGCCGGCGCCTCGCGCTGCTGCAGACCGCCCTCCTGGAGCACGCCGCCGCGTACAACCTGCGTACGGTCATGACGTTCCACCAGAAGGTCGAGGAAGCCGCGGCGTTCGCGGAGGCGCTGCCGAAGACCGCTGCCGAGCTGTACGTCACCGAGACCGATGACGAGACCATGGTCAAGGCGGAGAAGTCGCTCCCCGCGTCCTCGATCGACGCGGAGTTCTACGGCCTGGAGGCCGGCCGCCACGTCCCGCCGGACCGGGTGTGGTCGGCGTGGCTGTGCGGCGACCACCTGGTGGCCGAACGCCGCGAGGTCATCCGGCAGTTCGCCAACGGCATCGACGCCAATAACCGGCGCGTACACAGGGCGTTCCTCGCGAGCGTTCGCGTTCTCGGGGAGGGCGTGGACATCACGGGCGAGCGTGGGGTGGAGGCGATCTGCTTCGCGGACACCCGCGGCTCCCAGGTGGAGATCGTGCAGAACATCGGCCGCGCACTCCGGCTGAACCGCGACGGCTCCACCAAGGTGGCCAGGATCATCGTGCCGATCTTCCTGGAGCCGAACGAGGACCCCACCGACATGGTCGCCAGCGCCAGTTTTCGCCCCCTTGTAGCCGTTTTGCAAGGGCTCCGCAGTCATGATGAACGACTCGTTGAGCAGCTCGCCTCCCGCGCCCTCACCAGCGGCAAGCGCAAGGTCCACGTCCAGCGCGACGAGAACGGCCAGATCATCGGCGCCGACGGCGAGGGCGACGGCGAGGGCCAGGAGCACGACGACACCCAGGCCGCCGCCGAATCGGCACTGCTCCACTTCTCCACGCCCCGGGACGCCGCCACGATCGCCGCGTTCCTGCGCACCCGCGTCTACCGGCCGGACTCCCTGGTGTGGCTGGAGGGCTACCAGGCCCTCATCCGCTGGCGGGCGGAGAACGAGATCACCGGCCTCTACGCCGTTCCCTACGACACAGAGACCCAGGTCGGGGTGACGAAAGATTTTCCCCTTGGGCGATGGGTCCACCAGCAGCGGAAGGCACTGCGGGCCGGGGAGATGGAGGAGCGGCGCAAGGAGCTGCTGGACGCCGAAGAGGCTGGCATGGTGTGGGAACCGGGTGAGGAAGCGTGGGAGAACAAGCTCTCCGCGCTGCGCTCGTACCACCGGGCCACCGGACACCTCGCCCCCCGCCAGGACCAGGTGTGGGGAGAGGGCGAGGCGATGGTGCCCGTCGGGCAGCATGCGGCCAATCTCCGCAGGAAGGGCGGCCTCGGGAAGGACCCTGAGCGCGCCACGGTGCGGGCGGCACAGCTGGCGGCGATCGACCCGGACTGGGACTGCCCGTGGCCGCTCGACTGGCAGCGCCACTACCGCGTCCTCGCGGACCTGGTCGACGCCGACGGCGTCCTGCCGGCCATCCAGCCGGGTGTCCTGTTCGAGGGCGATGACCTGGGCAAGTGGCTCGCACGGCAACGCGAGGCGAGCACCTGGGCGCAGTTGTCCACCGAGCAGCAGGAGCGCCTGTCCCAGCTGGGCGTCACACCGCTTGAGGCGCCGTCTCCCGCACCGGCGGCCACGCGGTCGAGGAAGGGCCCGAGCAAGGCCCAACAGGCCTTCCAGCGGGGCGTACAGGCCCTCGCGCAGTGGGTGGAGCGGGAAGGCGCGGACCGGCCGGTGCCGCGCGGGGCCAGCGAGGAGATCGCGGCCGACGGCGAGGCGGAGCCGGTGACGGTGAAGCTGGGCGTGTGGGTTTCGAACACCCGGGCGAGGCGGGACAAGCTCAGTGCCGAACAGCTCGCCGCCCTGGCCGCGTTGGGCGTCGACTGGGCAGGCCCGGCCCCGGCCGCCCCGGCCCCCGCAGACAGAGGCTCCGAGCAGCCGGCGCCGACGGAGACGTCCGTGCCGGAGCAGCGCGACGCCGACGCGATGACGGACCAGGAGCGCGAATCCGAGGCGGCCCGCGGCCTGGCGCGCATGAAGCGCCTCACCGAGCTGACCCGGAAGCACACCAAGGCCGAACTTCTGCGCATGGCCTACGCGGGCGGCCTGGTACGCCACAACTCCCCCGAGCAGTGGCGCAAGGATGAGATCGCCTCCGCCATCGTGGACCAGGAACTCCGGGCCGCCGCCCGGGCCGGGACCGACCAGCCTCCCGTCCCTCCCGCGTCGGCCGCCCCGCCGAAGCGGCCGCGGGTACGGCACCACCATGACGAGTGCGACACGGTGCTGTACGAGGGCGGCGCCTGCACCTGCGACCTGATCGAGCAGTACGGGCCGCCCTCCGAACGGGAGGACTCCTACTGAGACGACCTCTGGCCGCTCCCCACCGGACTCCGGGCCTGTCGAGGCCCGGAGTCTTGTGCGTTCACGGGATGAGGCGGTGCCAGATGAAGACGCAGCTCTGCAGGCTGGCGAGTGACGGCCGACGCAGCACGGACCGGATCCGCTCGGGGCCCACCAGGACGACGGGCATCCGTCGCTCACGCTCTTGGAACAGGCTCCACAGCGCGTAGACGTACTGCAGGGCCTCGGTCCGCAGCAGATGGGCATCGCGTACGACCACCACTGGCCAGGAACGCCGTGCGAGCTCGTTCTCGACAGCCTGCTGAGCGTCGGCCAGCCGTCGCGGCCTGGCACCGAGGTACAGAGCGGCGTGGAACGCGTCCAGGAGCGCCGCGAGGCTGGCGGGTGCGGCGGTCGTGACCACGACGGGGTCGGCCCCGTCGCAGCGGCTGAGAGCGGCCTCCACCACAGCTTCGCCCTGGACGTCCTCCGGCGCGATGACGCACAGCAGCGCGCGGACCTCAAGGATGTGGCGCAGGTTCTCGGCAAGCGCGGAGAACGCTTCGTCGGACACGGCCGTGGCGACCTCGCCCATGGTCCCTCCCCTGGGAGCTGCGTACGGGACGCGAACAGTCCAGCACGTTCGCCGGCGAAGGCGGAGGCATGGATGTCATCACGGCACAGATTGACCGGGCCCGTTCGAGACGTGAGCAGCTGTGCCGGACCAGGAGCGGGGACTGCACGACGCGCCCCGGGGCCTCATGCTGTCGGCGCAGTCGTACGGACCGCGTCGGCCGCCGTCGTCTCCGGGCTTTCGAGGCGGTCCGGGGCGTGTCGCGCAGGCGGAGCCGTAAGTTGGTCGGGCATGAAAGACGTCACCACCGCGGCCGGCACCATCGTGCCCGGCGCCGCGATCGAGCAGCTGCTGTTCACCGAGGACTGGCTCGCGGAGGTGCGGGCCATCGCGCACGACACCATCACCGAGCGGGCCTCGTACGCGTACGAGAACGCCTACGCCCTGTCCGGCGGCAGGGAGTTCCACGAGGACGCGCACTCCGTCGCCGTCACCAACCTCCTGCACTGCACAGCGAACAGCATCGTCGCTTTCGCTCTCCACCACCTGCGGCCCCTGCTGCCTGATCTCACCGATCAGCAGTGGGACCGGATCGACGCGGCCGTGACCGCTCTGGACCTCCGGGTGTCCGAGGACCTCATGGGAGCCAACGGCACCGATCCCCGCGACGTCCGCGGGCCGGGTCCCGAGCAACTCGCGCTGGCGCCCGAGGTGGCGGGGCAGACCGCTCTGTGGGGCAGCGGTGTGCGCGGGCCCGAAGGCAGCCCAGGGCCGTGACGGCATGCGCGCGGCCCCGGGCGAGGATGCCCGGGGCCGCGGCTGCGTGACGGGTGCTCAGGCGATGTCCTCGTATTCGGGCAGGATCGGCGTCTCCGTCCTCACCCGGAGCCGGATCTCAGCGTCAGCCGGGACCACGCCGACGCCGGCGTCGGCGGCCGCCCTGGCGACGTCGCGTACGGCCATGGGGGTCAGCCGCCAGTCCTGGGTCGTGTGTCCCTGCGGGCAGGTGATCGCCGTGTCCTCGCCGTGTGCCGTCAGCGTCAGCCCGGTCCGTGCACCGCACTCGCGGCAGGTCACCGGCGTACGGGAGCGGAACCCCGCTCGTGAGTCGTAGAACCACGCCTCACCGGCGGACCGTACCTCGTACTGCGCCCCGTCCATCTGCGCCCCTCCTGCTGTCGGATGGTCCGGCCTCATCCTCTCGGTGGCTCATGCGTCCGCGCCAGCCCCTCCGTGCGCGCCGTGGGAAGGATGTTCGACGAACCGGACACGGTGATCGTGGGTAGGGTCTGGGCACCGAACCGCCAGCTGGAGCAGGGGGATTGCTGATGGACCCGTCCGGGGACCGGCGTGCCGACGCCGCACTTCAGGCCTACAACTGGGCGCGGGTCGCCGGGAGCCCGGAGCGCGCGTGGAAGGAGCGGGAACAGGCGAGGGAACTGAGCAACTCCTCTCCTGGCGAGCTGAGCACGTGGCAGCGGTGGCTTCTGGACTACCTCAAGGACCAGCGGCTGGGTGTTGAGCAGGCGGTCGCCCTGGCGGAGATGTGGGTCAAGGTCGCCTCGGTGCAGCCGGTGATGCCCGGCGCGGAAGGCAGCTGAGGCGGTTCAGAGCTGCCGTCCCAGCGGTACTTCGGCGAGGACGTCCCACACGATCTCGCGGCGGTCGTGCCATTCGGCCACCAGCGTGAGGGCGGTGACCGGCACCGTGACCGGGCTGCCGGGCAGGTCGGACAGCAGCACCTTGAGCGCGCCGCGGTCCGCCAGGTGCCCTTCCGCCCCGGCGTAGGCGTGGGAGAGATGGGGATAGGAGGCCGACGGGATGCGCGGCCACCGGTCGCCGACCACCGTACGGTGCGCCTGCCAGGTCATCTCCCACAACTTCCGGTGGGGCCGGCCGGGGTAGCCCTTGCTCTCGATCGCCACGGTGCCGATGTCCGGGCGGGACAGCGTCACCTCGAACGCGTCGGTGTCGGCGGCCCGGCGGCCCACCTCCCGGGTGATCTGGTCGACTTCCCCGGCGCTCGCGCTGTCCTGCGGCCCGGCATGCAGCACGGTGATGTGCATCCACTGCGGCCTCACCGGACACAGGCCAGGTTGCTCGGACAGCAGGCGGTAGGGCTCGTACAAGTGCGTACGGGCGAAGTCCTCGCCGGGAACGATCAGCCAGTGCAGATCTCTACGCCCTGGAGGCCACGCGTGGGCACGGCCTTCGACTCTGGCAAAGAAGTCGTCCACGAGATCTCGCCTCTCGTTGGCAATCCGCGCACACGCGCCGGGATTCGGATCTTCCCCGGCGCGGTTCCGAACAACCGTCCGGCGTCGCGCGCGGCCCCGCCGTCGCGCGCGAGCAACACCGCGGCGCCCGATCCCCTCGCCCGCCGCCCAGGGCCTGTCCCACCCACCCACTTCTCTGTTCTTCCTGCTGTGGGGCGTGGACTCGGGGGCGTAGAGGGGATGTCGGCCTCCCGACCACGGCAGGGTCAGCGTGGTGACCTGCGGATTCGCGGACGGGTGCGGCAGGGCATGCGGGCGGTTGTCGGACGGGTTGTCGGCGGGGATGCGGGCCGGGTCCACGGAGGTGTTGTCGCTTCGTGACCGTGGTCGGGCCTTCGTGGTCGGGGTTCTGGTCGGGGCCGGCTGCTGCTGTGACCGGTACGCGCGGCGCCGCGCAGGACGGCGCCGCACCGTACGGGAAGCGAGCAGAGATGATCGGCGTGGACGCAGGCAGCGGGGACCGGCTGGCGCTGGGCGTGCTGGCGCAGTACCGGATGGCCACCACAGAGCAGATGCACCGGGTGATCGCTCCCTCGGTGCGTATCGAGCAGACCCGGCGGCGGCTGGCCCGGCTGCGTGTGGAGGGGCTGGTCGACCGGATCACCCTGCCGCAGGCCGGTCGGATGAGGGTGTGGTTCCCGACCGCGTACGGCGTGCAGCTCGCCTCGGAGTGGCCCGAGCTGCGCGGGCGCCGGCCCTCCCGGACCGTGTCCGATCCGACCGCCGTGCGGTTGAAGGCCGGCCACACGCTGACTGTGACCGAGACGGCGCTCGTCTTCCTCGAGGACGCCCGCCGCCGCGGCGATGTGTGCGAGCCGCTGGACTGGATCCCCGAGGTCCACCATCCGATCGGGAGCGGCGAGGCCGTCATCCCCGACGCGCTCCTGTACTACCGGCGCGGTCCCGCTGACGGCGACAACGGGTCGATGCTGCGGGCGTTCGTGGAGGTCGACCGGGCCACCATGGGTCCCGAACGCCTGGCCGCCAAGCTGACCGCGTACGAGCGCCTCCACCGCTACGTGCCCGTGGTCCCGGGGCGCCGGCCGACCGTCCGGGAGACGGCGGTTGAGGAGTGGCGCCGGCGCTACCCGCTCTTCCCCCGCGTCCTGTTCGTCCTGGACGCCACCGGACCGGCCGGTGTGGAGAACCGGATCAGCGCCCTGCGCGCGGGGGCCGGGCTGCTGGCGCCGTCCCGCTTCCCGCACGACGTCCCCGTCCTCGCGGCGCCGCTGGCCGATCTGCTCCAGCGCGGCCCCTCCGCACCCGTGTGGCGCCCCGTCCACGACCCCGGCCACCGAGTCCGCTGGACGGAGTCCGGGCACCGCCAGACCTGACGCACGGCCGCAGCAGACGACGGCACGGGTCTGTACTTCGCCCGCAGACCCTCCGTAGCGAAGTAGTCGGCCACCGGACAGGCACGTATCCGCCCCTTGTCGACCTGGTCAGTCGCGTGCGCTAACGCCAACTTCTCACCAGCCGAGGCCATACGAGGGGCACCACGAGAAGCACTACGAGGGACACCACGAGGGGCGCCAAGAAGGGCAACACGAGAAGCAACCAGCCGTGGTCGGGGCTGGACACGGCACAGCCGGAGGCGTGGTCGGGGTCATGGTCGGGGCCGACCACGCTGCCGACCACCGCGGCGGCTCCCGGGCTCCGCAGGACGCCCGAGCGGGTGACTTTTTCCCTCGCATACGCGAGCGGGTATCTAAGCGCATACGCGCAACTTGCCCATTTTCCATGTCACTTGACACTGATTCATACTTTATGTCACGTTCCATTGCGATTGGTCGCCGCTAGGCCGAAGGAGGCAATTCGTGAACGAGGTGTTGACCGCGTCGGCGGGCCAGGAGGACGGCGTCGACCCGGACCGGGTGGCCCGGGGTGAGCCGCTGAAGTTCGTGAAGGGAGTGCCGGTGTACGCCACCGGCCGGGCACCGGCGTACCTGCGGACGAAGGCCCAACTGGGCGCGGTACGGCGCAAGCCCGCTGTGGGACAGCGGCCGGCCGCGTACATCTACGTGCACTGGTACAGGACCCGGGTCGCTCTGTGGGACCCGGAGCAGTCGGTGAAGATGCGGCCGCTGTCGGCTCTACAGCGTCGGCAGATGCAGCAGCGGCGGACCTGCACCGACTGCGGTGAGGCGTTCGAGGTCCCGGTGTGGGGGATGTGCGGCGTGTGCCGGGACCGGGAGGACCGGCGCCTGGCTGATCTGCACCGCCGGACGTGCCAGGACTGCGGCACCGTCTTCCAGACGCCAGCGCCCGCCAGGAGCTGGGGCAACGGGATGTGCCTGGCGTGCGAGGAACGCCGTGAGCGCGGACGGCGGGTGGCGCTGTCGCTGGTGGAACGCTCCTGCCGGCGGTGCCTGGTGCAGCTGTACCCGCTCACCGTGTGGGCGGGAATGAGCGAGCGCGAGCAGACGATGGCCGACTGGCACTGCACCCCGTGCGACCAGGAGATCGAGCAGGAACGCATCGAGGCGCAGCAGCTCGCGGACCGCGCCCGGTGGGACGACCTCGGGCCCACCATCGCGTGGGCGCAGAAGATCCTCGCCGACCCGGACGGCTACGCGGTCCTGGACACCGAGACGACCGGCCTGACCGCGACGTCACGGATCGTGGAGATCGCCGTCACCACGGTGTCCGGGACGGTGCTGCTCGACACGCTGCTCAACCCCGGCGGCGAGCCGATCCCCGCGGAGGCCACGGCGATTCACAAAATCACCGACAACATGGTCGAAGACGCGCCCACCTTCTCCGAGGTCCTCCCCCGTCTCACCGAGGCTCTCGCCGGGCGCCGGATCGTGATCTACAACCGGGAGTACGACACCGGGCGCCTGGGGTGGGAGCTCCACCTGCACCACCTCGCCCAGGGCACCGTCGACCTGGCCAGGCACCCGCGGTACGGCGCCCGGCGGCACGCGGCCGCGCAGGCCTGGCTGGACGCGCAGGCGTGGGAGGAGTGCGCGATGGAGCAGTACGCAGCGTTCTTCGGCGACTGGCACGACTACTGGGGCAGCTACACCTGGCAGAAGCTGCGCGGCGGTCACCGGGCCCTGGGCGATGCTCGTGCCGTCATCTCGCGGCTTGAGGAGATGGCCGCCTACCCCAGCCCCTTCGAGAACGCGCCGGAGCCCGCTGCCGCGTGACGCCGTCAGGGCCGCGCTCGTTGAACCGTGCTTGCGGAGCAAGGGATGAGCCTCCGGGACCGGCCAGGTTCCGGAGGCTTCGTCGTCCCACCCCACCGGCAGCGCGGCATAAGCGTTCGTTGCTCAGATGCCCAACACCTTCATTCCGATCATCCCGGCACAGCCGTAAGCGCTCGTATCCCAGACCCGGGCGGAGCGGGACACTGGAGGCGTGTCACGAGGACTCGGGCGGGTACAGCGGGCTGTGCTGGCGTACGTGCGCAGCGAGCCCGGCGGCCTCAGCACCGTCGACGGGACCCCGCTGGCCGCCTCGGTCACCGGTCTCGCCCGCGTCGTCTACGGAGTCGAGCAGCCGACCGACGCCCAGCGTGCCGCCGTACGGCGGGCGGTGCGCCGCCTCGAGGCCGACGGCCACGTCGAAGTCCACCGTCGGCCCGTCGGCCGCACCTACACCCAGCAGCGCGCCCACCCGCGCTTCTGGCCGCCGCGCTACGACCGGCGTCTGGCGGTGTGTACCGGCAAGGACGGCTGCCCGGGGTGCGCGGCGGGCGACCGGCCGTCGATGTACTTCACCGCGGACGTCGTGGCGATGTTCATCGAGCACTACGGCGGCCTCGCCGAGGGCGACCGGCAGCTGTGGCGGGCGACCGCGCACGGCTGGCACCTGTACCCCGTCCCGCTGCCCCGGCCCGCGGACGACTACCGCTCGTACGAAGTCGAGATCACCGAGCTGTGCGTACGGCGGGCCCTGACCGACGAAGAGCACGCCCGGGCCGAAAAGCGGGCGCAGGAGTTCATCCGGCCCCACGTCGACGCCATCCGTGCTGCGCTCCGGGGCAGTTGAGCAGCGCGGACGCGGGTTATCCACAGGCCCGAACGCGATCAGCGGCTCTTTCGTACGCTGCTGCCCGAGTCGATCACACGGGGGTGTACGGGATGCGGTACGGCGTGGTGGTGGAGGAGCTCGCGGTGGAGGTCATGGCGCAGCTGCCGGACGACCGGGCGCGGCGGGAGGTGATGGCGCTCGTGGAGGTCGCACGGATGGATCCACGGGCCTGGCCCGACGTCCGTGACCCGGGCTCGGTGGAAGAGATCCGGGAGGCATTCGGCCGGCGGTGCTGGATTCAGTACATGCCGCACGTCGGAGCAATCGAGGTCCGGGACATCGGATGGGCGGGCTGATCAGGAGCGTCTCCCGCGATGGCGGCGTCGACCAGCTGCTCCAGGGCGTGGGCGTACCCGTCGTGGTCCACGCTGTCGTCGACGCCGATCATCTCCTGCACCAGCACCGCCAGCCGTCGCTCACGTTGATTCAGACGGCAGGGTTGTGAGCTGCCTCAGGGCGAGGTGTGGGAACGGCTGTCGGGTGGCGCAGCTGGTCAGGGATGAGGTCGCCGTGGCGTTGCCGGAGGTAGTCGAGGGCCTGTTCCAGGGAGGGGTTGTGGTCGATTCCGTTCTTGACGAACTCCAGGCGCTGCTTGGCTTCTCGCAGGATTTCGGACCACGTGCGCACCCAGACCCGGACGTGTGCGTGCTCATAGTTCGTGGGTTCGCTGTACAGGCCCTCGGGTTGGTTGGCCTGCCGGAGGGAGGGCTTCAGCCTGTCCTTGATCGAACGGACGACAAGGTAGAAGTCCCAGGTGGTTTCGACGTTGGCGAAGCGGGGTTCGTTGAGGACGGCCTGCATGTAGTCGTCGACTTGGTTGGCCTGTTCGCGGTCTGCATCGACTTTGGGCGCCTTGAGTTCGATGACGAGGTGCCGCACCCGGTCGTGCTCGTGGCTTTCGGCGGAAAGCATGAGATCGACTCGCCGGGTGCTGCCGTCGACTGCGTGGACGGGCCCGTCCGGGGTGGGGTCCCAGCCGACGGCACGCCGGTGGTGTTCCAGCACTCGGGTCAGGCCGATCTCACTGCTGCGCATCATGTTGAACTCTTCGCCGAACACCCACAGTTCGCGTTCGAGGATCTTGTGGAGGTGATCGCGTTCCTTGACCGCTCCGTAGGTCTCCACGTCGAAGACCAGGTGCTCGAGGGCGGTCAGGAACTGAAGCCGTGAGGTGACGATCGATGATGCGCGGATGATGTTGGAAAGGCTCGTCTGCTGGAGGAGACCGTGCAGGTGGCTGACGTCGTCGCCGCTCAGGCTCAGGACCTTCTCCAGGATCTCCACCATCTCGTCCGGGTTGTGGCGGAGGGAGTTCTGCAGCAAGGACAGCGTGAGTCGCTTCTTGGCCCTGTCACCCGTGATGTGGCGGTTGATGGAGGTCGCGACCAGGTCGAACGTCGCCTGTTCGGCACGAGCCTGGTCACCTTCGGCGTGGCGCGGATAGGGGTAGACGCCTTCGTCGATCCACCTGTCCACGAGCCGGCGGCGCTCGCGCCGACGCCGTTCTTCGAGACGGCCACCGATCCAGTCCCGGGCGACACGAAGCAGGGGTGCCAGGGGTGTGTCACCGCCCAGCATGATCAAGGGGATCTCGTTGCGGTGCTGCGGCATGGGTTCCCACAGCACGTAGGCGGTGTAGGAGAAGTCGGTGTGCTCAGCGGAAGCGTCGATGCTCTCTACAGGAGAACTGGCGGCGTCGCACAGGGCGATGGTGCGTTCCGTGCCAGTGCGCCAGTGGATCAGGCGGACCGTGATCGAGTGTGTCTGCCCGTCGTACTCGAATGTCAGGTCCTCGGAGTGTTCTTCCTCCTGGATCTGCGTACGCGGGTCGATCCGATGGCCGTCGTAAGTGACCCGGACATCAGTCCAGGTCAGGAGATAGGGCGCGAGAGCTGCCGTGATCTGGGCGACGGCTTTGGGCTCCAGAAGTCGAAGGAGGTGGCTGGACTGCTTCCCCCACAGCTCAACCTTCGTGGCCGGCTGGTCGGTCTCAGGTGCTGGCTGTGAGTCGATGCGCCACGTCGTCCGTCGGCTGATCTCGGACTCGATGGTCGTGCGCATCAGGCGGCCATCCACTGCACGTGCCGTGCTTGTCCAGCGTGTTGAATCCCCCAACGCGAAGGCCCGCAGCCGCCCGCGGCCAGCCTTTCCGTGCAGCGGCCGCTTCAGCCGCTCTGTCGTGCCGCCCATGCGCTTGTCGGAGTTTCCGACCTGCTTGAACGCGGTTCGTGCCTTCTCAGGTGAGATGCCGTCGCCAGTGTCGGTGACAACCACCTTGTCCACGCCCTCGGTGGCGGATCGCTCGATGATCACGTTGACTTCGTCGGCGTCAGCGTCAAGAGAGTTCCACACCAGCTCAAGCACGGCCTTGACCGCCTCCCGCTCATGCGAGAGCTGCCGAACCAGGTCGTCCCCGGCTTCCAGAAGTACGTGATCCGCCATAACAGCGCATCCTTCAGCAGACCGGAACGCATTGTCCATCCCGCATCAACACCGCGTAATCTTGCGCGCGGTGCGGCCCGGCAGTTTCGACGGCACGGATGCCTTCGGAGCGCGGCGTGGGCGGGCCCCGTTCGCTGGACGGGTCTGCGGAACCAGGGACAAAGCCTCCGGGGCCGGTTGGGCCCGGAGGCTTTGTCGTCCCCCCTCGTGGGTGGTCAGGAGGCGCGCCGGGCCGCGCCGGCCGGGCCGATCGCGTGGGGCCCGAACTTCGCGCGGACACGGTCAGCCGCCTCCTCCATAACCAGCCGGGCCTCCCGTCGGGGATCGAGACTGAGCTGCTCGGCAGCGGTGTCGGCGGGGACCGCGTCGTCGCCCTTCAGCACGATCCCTCTCAGGCGCCCGCGCTGGAGACCGGCTGCGTCCATCAGCTGGGAGACCGCCGTACGCAGGTCGTCCTCGTGCGCGGACGGTTCCCGCAGGCGGCGGCTCTTGTCCCACCGCGCGCCGCCGGAGAAGTGCAGGGTGAGCGTGACGGCCCGGGCGGCCTGGCCCCGGCCGCGCAGCGTGACGCCAAGCCGTACGACCAGCTCCAGCAGCCGGGCCCGCACCTCCGCTCCGTCCAGCAGATCCCGCTCGAAACGGGTGCCGACGCTCACGGACACCGGCAGGGAGGTAGGGGTGACGGGGCGGGGATCCCAGCCGCGGGCGCGTTCCGAGGCAGTCCGCCCGGCACGTGCTCCCAGGATCCGCTGCACCGTCCCCGTCGGCAGCGCGGCCAACCGCGCCACCGTGTCGACGCCATACCGGCGCAGCACCGCCGCATGCCGGGGGCCGATCCCGTGCAGGGCCTCCACCTCCAGCGCACCCAGCCACTGCGCGGTGGTCTCCGGGGCCACCGCCACGATGCCGCCCGACGCCGGCGCCTGCGCCGAAGCCGTCGCCGCGACCGTCCATGAGCTCCCGACCCCGATTTGAAGATCCACCCCCAGTCGCGCCACCGACCTCAGCCGGGCCACCTCCGCCAGCTGGCGCCCATCGGCCCCGTGATAGCGCAGCGCCCCCTTCAGCTCCACCAGGGCCGCGGAGGGCGGCCGGGCCTGCACGACGGGAGACAGATCCGCGAGCAGCTCCAGGACCTGCCGGTACGTCTCCTCCCGCACGCCCCGCGGGCAGCGCACATGCATCACTGTCGCCACCTCACCAGCACGACCGTCCCCGCTCACGGCACCCACCTCCCGCACTCGACACTACCGAACATATATTCGAACACGCGAGACGCGAAGTATGTCGCAAGGGCATAGAATCGCAAATGTGTTCGATGATCTTCCGCCTGACCTGGAGCGACTGCAGACCTTGCGGATCTGGACGGCCCGGTGCCTCGAACAGATCGACCGCAAGATCGCCCAGCTCCGGCAGCGGCAGGCTGAAGAGGAGTACGGACGGCGCCACCGGCCCCGGCCCCCGGACTGGATCCTGGAACTCACCAACGACAAGGGCGAGCCGTTCCAGGTCCACGACGGCGCGTGCGGCATGACGGGCAGACGCCACCGCGCGATCGGCCGTGACGAAGCCCGCCGGCTCCTCACCGAACACGGAGTCCCGGCGTGCCCGATCTGCCATCCCGACACCCAGCTGCAGATCATCGACTGATCCCTGGAAGACAACGTCGCCGGAGCGAAGGCGGTCGTGCGGACAGCGTTCGCGGTGCAGGAGCTGCTCGCGGCACAGTGTGCGCACGCGCCAGCGTCCCGCAAGACCCGGCATCCAGGCGAGCCCGGCGTGCGGCTGCGTCTCTTCCCGATTCCCTGCGCGCTGACCTGCCGTGGTTGGGCTCATGGTCGGGGCGTCGCCGACCGTGGTCGGGCCTGTGGGCGCCACCTCCGGGAACGAGTCGCGGCAGGACGGCTTGGTTCTGTCCACCGGTCAGCATCCCCCGGCTGTATGAGATCGGCGAGTTCCTGGCCGACGCTGTCGGGCAGGGGGCACGTACAGGGCGCGGTGGCCGAGCGCAGGCCAGTAGTGTCTGTGGCCTCCAGTGGTGACGGACAGGGAGCGCGTGAATGCAGCCTGATGAACCATCCCGGCGGGGCACCGATCCATGGCTCGGCCACTACGCGGAGCGGGCGGCGGGGATGGTCGCGTCGGAGGTGCGTGCGCTCTTCGCGGTGGCGTCGCGCCCGGAGATCGTGTCGCTGGCCGGCGGGATGCCCAACGTGAGTGCCTTGCCCATGGAGGCCGTCGCCGGGCTGATGGCCGACCTGGTGACGGAGCGCGGGCCCGTCGCCCTGCAGTACGGATCCGCTCAGGGGGATCCGAGCCTGCGGGAGGCGATCTGCACGGTGATGGCCGAAGAGGGCATCGACGCTCACCCGGATGACGTGGTGGTCACCGTCGGCTCGCAGCAGGCGCTGGACCTGGTGGCGCGGGTGTTCCTCGATCCGGGCGACACGGTGGTCACCGAAGGCCCGACCTATGTCACCGCGTTGGGGACGTTCGCCGCGTATCAGGCTCGCGCAGTCCACGTCGACATGGATGAACGGGGCGTGCTGCCTGAATCCTTGGCGGAGACGTTCGCGCGGCTGGAGCGCGCCGGGCGGCCGGCGAAGTTGTTCTACACGGTGCCTACCTTCCAGAACCCGGCTGGGGTGACGCTGGCTGCCGAGCGGCGTTTACGCGTTCTGGAGGTGTGCCGGCGGGCTGGGGTGCTGGTGCTGGAGGACAACCCGTACGGACTGCTGCACCTGGAGGGCGAGCCGATGCGGGCCCTGCGCGCCGACGCCCCCGCGGACGTCGTCTATCTGGGGTCGTTCTCCAAGACCCTGGCCCCGGGATTGCGGGTGGGCTGGGCCCTGGCGCCGTCTGCCGTGCGGGACAAGTTGGTGCTGGCTGCCGAGAGCGCGATGCTGTCCCACTCCGCCTTCGCCCAGCTCGCCGTGGACCGGTACCTGCGCACCCAGCCGTGGCAGGAGCAGCTGAAGAACTTCCGGGAGATGTACCGGGAGCGCCGTGATGCGATGCTCGGGGCCCTGGAGGAGCACATGCCAGCGGGGGTGTCGTGGACGCGGCCGGACGGCGGGTTCTTCGTATGGGTAACGCTGCCCGAGGGGCTGGACTCGAAGGCCATGCTGCCCCGGGCGGTCCAGGCGCGGGTGGCCTACGTGCCCGGCACCGGCTTCTACGCCGACGGCGACGGCCGCCGGGCCATGCGCCTGTCGTACTGCTATCCGCCACCGGAGCGCATCCGGGAGGGTGTCCGGACCCTCGCCGACGTGATCGGCACCGAGCTGGAGCTGTGGGAGACCTTCGGCACCACCGCGCACCCGCGCAGCCCTGGCCCGCAGACCCCAGGCCCGGACCACTCCTGACGCCCCTGATCGCAGAGGAACGGATGAGCATGAGCGACCTGATCGTCACCGTCATCGCCGGGGGCCTGTCGCCGGAGCGCGAGGTGTCACTGCGCTCCGGGTCGAGGGTGGCCGACGCGCTGCGGCGGGCCGGCGTCGAGGTGGAACTCCGCGACGTGGGCAAGGACCTGCTGCCCGCGCTGGCGCAGGACTCGCCAGGTGTGGTCTTCCCCGTGCTGCACGGCATCGCCGGGGAGGACGGGACCATAAAGGAGGTCCTGGAGCTGGCCGGGGTGCCGTACGTCGGTGCCCGCCCGCACGCGTGCCGTACCGCATTCGACAAGACCACCGCCAAAGCGATCCTGGACCAGGCCGGGCTGAAGACTCCCGAGTCGGTGACGCTGCCGAAGCAGGCCTTCCACGACCTGGGCGCGGCCGCATTGACCGCCCGGATCGTCGAACGGCTGGGGTCCGAGCTGTTCGTCAAGCCGCGCGCGTGCGGCAGCGCGTTCGGCGTGAGCCGGGTGGAGTCCGCGGGGGACCTCCCGCAGGCCCTGATGTCGTGCTTCGCGTACCACGATGAAGCGCTGATCGAGCGGCGCGTGATGGGCACGGAGATCGCCGTCGGGGTGGCCGATCTGGGCGACGGGCCGCGCGCGCTGCCTGCAGTCGAGATCGACGCGGGGACGGGCCTGTACGACTACACCGCCCGCTACACCCCCGGCGCTGTCGAGTTCCACTGCCCGGCCCGCTTGCCCGCTGAAGTGGCCAAGGAGGCCGCCCGGGTGGCCGTCGCTGCGCACGAGGCGCTGGGGCTGCTGGACCTGTCGCGCACGGACGCGATCGTCACCGAGGCCGGGGAGGTCTTCGTCCTGGAGACGAACGTCGCGCCCGGGATGACCGAGACCAGCACCTACCCCATGGCGCTCGCGGAAGCGGGGCTCGACTTCGGTGTCTTCTGCCGCGATCTCGCGGCCCTGGCCGCCCACCGATACGACCCGTCTGCCTGACGGCACACGAAGGCCGCCGCACCCCGGGCGCAGCGGGGTGCGGCGGCCTTCGTGCGTGCTACTGGTCCTGCCCGGCGAGCCGGTACAGCGAGATGTGCCGGCCGCTGGTGTCCGCGTCGTACGGAGTGCGGTCCCAGTCCTCCCACCGCTCCCGCAGCAGCAGCCCCGCCTCGCCGGCGAGCGCGTCGATCTGCTCGGGCCGCCAGTAGCGCATCTGGCCGGGCAGCACCCGCACCGGTGCTCCGTCCCGCAGGACGACCTCGGAGTAGTGGAACTCCTGCTCTTCGTCGTGGTTCTCGGCGGCGAAGACCACCACGGTGTCGGTGGTACGCCGTTTGAGCGCGACCACGCTGCGCCCCTCGGGGAACACCCCCGGATGCGGCCCGTCGGGCAGACGCTGGCCGGGCCGCGGTACGAACGTCTCGATCAGGAGCGTGCCGGTGTCGGTGAGCATGCGCGCCGCGTTGCGCAGGAACGCCCGCTGCGTTGCCTCGGAGGCCAGCAGGAAGAACGTGTTGAAGCAGGCGAACACGAGATCCACGCGCCTGCCGGACAGGTAGTGGGCGGCGTCCGCGGTGATCGGGGTGATGGGCAGGGTGCCCGTCTTCTTCGTCAGCTGGCGGGTCATCTCCTCAGAGGCGTCGACCGCGAGGACCGGAACATGCTCGGCCAGCAGCAGGGTGATCCGCCCGGTGCCGGAGCCGATCTCCACGGTGGGCGTGGCGCCCGCCAGCTCGGCCAGTAATCGGATCTGCGAAGCCGGCGGCACGAAGTCGCCGTACAGCACGTCGTACTCGTCGGCGGTGCGCTCGCCGTAGGTGTCGCTGCCGTACGTCATGAAGATTCCCTTCGTCGGGCAGTTGGGAGATGGCTGTCTTGGAAGTCCGTCAGCTGTACGAGGTCACCCACACCCGCTGTGCCGGGCACCGTTGTGCTGGTCACGGCGTGCTCTCCTGCGGCGTCTTGCTCTGCGCCTGGCGACGGCGGCGCCGCTGGACAGCGTCGATCGCGTGCGCGCTGCCCTCGCCGTCTTCGACCCTGGCCCGGTAGTCCGCCCAGTCACTGGCGGTCCAGTCGTCCAGCGCGGCCGGGAAGTCGTCGCCGGTCATCGGTCAGCCTCAACGGCCGGGACGCCGTACATGGACGCGCACGGGTCGCAGGCGAACAGGGCGTCACCGCGCAGTATCGGCACCGGGAATTTGGGGTCCGGAGTCCCGCTGCACCAGCAGCACGAGAGTCCTGCGATCTGCTGCGGGCTCAGCCGCTCGCGGTGAATCGCCGGGGCGTCCACGTAGGCGCCGGCCATGGGCTGCGTGCTGCGCGTCGTCATGTTGGTGCCTCGCGCTTGCGGTCGGGAAGCTTGTGGCGGCCATCTCCCACGGGGGAACGAGAGACGGCCGCCGGCGCCGGGGTGTTCACCGGGGCGCGTGTCCAGTCCAACGCCAGCGCGTGGTCAACGGGTAGGAAAAGTGGGCCGGTTGCTACTCGCGGTGACCGGAAATTTCGGCGGTCGGGATCTGCGCAACCCCTCCACGCTGCATGATCACGCGGCTACGGTGAGTGTGTGGAAGGAAATTTCCGGTTGCACGCCCACATGATCGAACACGGCTTCAAACAGGGGCCGTTGGCCGACCGGGTGAACGATGAGCTGAAGGCGGCCGGCCACAAGGGCACCGTCGGCGACCGCACGGTCCGCAACTGGGTCACCGGAAAATCCCGCTGGCCGCACCAGCGCCAGCGAGACGCCCTCACGGCAGTATTCGGATGCACACCCCTATGCCTCGGCTTCTATCCCCCGGGCATGCCCGCACCGCCCTACGAGGACCCCGACGCCATGCTCCGCCGCCGCTTCTGCACCGCCGCCACATCCGCGCTCGCCGCCACCACCCTGCCGACCGTCGACGCCCGTCCCACCGCCGTGGGCACCTCCGACGTGATCCGCCTGCGGGACGGCCTGGACCGGCTCACCCTGCTCGATCAGAAACGCGGCGGGCACGCCGCCCTCGAACGCGCCGCACTTGCCGGCGCAGCCGAGGCGGTCGGCCTCCAGACCCGCTCCGCCTCGCAGACGATCCGGCAACGGCTGTTCGGCGTCGCCGCCGACTACACCACGGCCGCCGCCTGGTCGTGCATCGACGCCCGCCAGCTCGACAACGCCCGCCTGCACCTGAACGAGGCTCTTCGCCTGGCCGGGCTGTCACAGGACCCCGTGGCACTGATGCGGGTGTGGAACTCCACCTCGATCCTCGCGCACCAGCTCGGTCACTACGCCGAAGGCGTGGCGGCCGCGCAGGCGGCTCAGTCCTGTGCGATCACGCGTCGCGATCCGCTGTTCGGATCCCTCGGGCACGCCCGTGCCGCAGTGGGGCACGCCTACCGGGGCGACGGCCAGGCCGCCGTCCGCTCGATCGGATACGCCGAAGAGGCCCTGGTGCGAGCCGAGATGCGCCCCCGACCGTCCTGGGTCGCCTTCTACGGGCCCGCGGAACTGCACGCCCTGACCGGGATCGTCTACAGCCGTCTCGGCCAGCCCGCGGAGGCGGAAGCAGCCTCCCACCGTGCGCTGGCCACGCTGCCGGCGACGTACC
Organism: Streptomyces sp. YKOK-I1; assembly: GCF_054660435.1. NCBI lineage: Bacteria > Bacillati > Actinomycetota > Actinomycetes > Kitasatosporales > Streptomycetaceae > Streptomyces > Streptomyces sp. YKOK-I1. Next base: position 75,995 of record NZ_BAAGDR010000004.1, on the reverse strand, counting down.
GGCGCAACAGGTCGATGACGACCGTGGACCTCGCCATCGCCCAGCTCCACCAGGGCGACGCCGAACAGGCCTGCGCCACGACCGAGGACGCCTTCACCCTGATGTCCGGGGGCCCGCTGCCCGGCCGCCTGCGCGTCCTTCTCGGCGACTTCTACCGTGATCTCCTCACGCTCGCGCCCTCCACCACCGTGGCGCGCGAGTGGGCCGACCGTTACCGATCCGAATGGAGCCCCGCGTGACCACGGCACCCGCCATCGACCTGCGCCGCTACGGACACGACGACCTGCCAGGCATCCGGCAGACCCTGCTCGATGTCCACGCCGACGCCTACCACGATCGGCGGCACGAAGAGTTCGTCCAGCGCTTCCCCTGGTTCGTGGACCACTGGGGAGGCCGCGAAGGATTCGCGTGCGTGGTCGCCTACGAGAGCGGGCAGCCAGTCGGGTTCACCTACGGGGCGCCAGGCGAGCCGGGCCGCGAGTGGTGGCGTGAGTACCTGGCCGAAGAGCCGGCCGACCCGTCGACGTTCTCCGTCTCGGAACTGATGCTCAGGCCTCGATGGCGCAAGCAGGGCCTCGGACAACGGCTGCACACCGCGCTGCTCGCCGAACGGGCGGAGGCCCTGGCCGTGCTCACCGTGGACACCCGGAGGCCACGGCTCCAGGCGCTGTACGAGGGCTGGGGGTACCGGAAGGTCGGCGAGCGCCAGCCGTTCCCGGACTCCCCGCTGTACGCCGTGATGCTGCTCGATCGAACGCACACGGCCTGACTGGCGCCACCGGTCGTGGAGAAGATCCGATGAAGCGCCGCAACCTGCTGCGCGGCGCGCTGGCCGCCGGCCTCACCGCACCAGCGATCGCCGCGCTCACCGCCGCCCGGACCGACGTCGACCAGACCCTCTCCCCCAGCGCTCCCCAGGACCTGGCCGACCTCGAGGCCGCAGCCGAGAGCTACGGATACGGCTACCACGGACAGGCCCCCACCCGCGTGCTGGCCGACCTGGTCACCGACTTCACGACCCTGCGCCCACTGCTCACCGTCCCGCAGCCCGCCCCCGTCCGGGCCAGGCTGTGCCGGACAACCGGGCAGATGGCCGGGATGACCGCGATCGTCCTGCACGACCTCGGCAGCCGCCGCGAGTCTCGCGCCTGGTTCGCCACCGCCGCCCGGGCCGCCGCCGAATCCGGCGACGACCAACTGCGCGCGTGGGTGCTGGCCCGGGAGGCGATGGTGCCGCTCAACTACGGCGCACCGAAAGCGGCGGCCGAACTCGCCGACCAGGCCCGGCACGCCGCCGGTACCCGGCCGACCGCCGCCGCGGTGCTCGCGGCCGCCGTCGCCGCCCGCGCCTACGCCCTCAACCACCAGGCCGAGCAGACCCGCGCCGCGCTCGATGCCGCCGACGCCCTCATGGGCCGGCTCCCGGAGTCCGAGCGGTCGGACACCTGGCTGACGTACTCCGAGCAGAAACACCACGTGCACTTGAGCCACGCGCTGACCACGCTCGGGGACACCCGCCGTGCCAGGGAGAGCCAGCAGCGGGCGCTGGAACTGTCCGCGCCGACCAGCACAATGACGCGCACCCTGCTGAACATCGACGCGGCGGCGTGTTCCCATCACGACGGCGACACCGAGCAGGCGTGCCGTCGTGCGGTCGCCGCGCTCACCGGGCTGCCGGACGGCTACCGCACCGGCCTGGTCCGCCACCGCGCACTGGACCTGTACGAGGCGATCCCCGCACAGCACCACCGCGAACGCGCCGTAAGGGAACTACGCGACGTCGTGGCCAGCTGACAGCGACCGCTCCCACAGGGGGCGGGCACGCCCGGTCCCCTGGCAGTGGAAGCACAGGCCGCCCCCTGGTGTGCTGCGGGCGCCGAGGGTGCCGTTGGCGTCCCGCAGGAGCTGGGTGATGCCTGCGACGTGGCCGGTGTGCAGCGGCAGTTCCTCCCGCACACCGATCATGAGCTCCAGCGCGACTTCGGGCACGAGAGCGTACTCGCCGAACCCACTGCCCCTGTCGAGGTCGCGCGTCACCGTATCGAGCACGTCGTGAAGGCTGTGCACCGGCTCGCCCTCGAACAGTTCCACCCGCGCCGAGAGGACGATGTCCTCCGGCTTCACGATCGACAGCCGTGCCACTGGCCGCTCGAACCGCCAGCCGAGGCCGACCAGATCGGGATGGGCGGCGTGCAGACGGGCCATCGCGTGCCACAGGTCTTCCGGGTCGCCGTTCCTGGCCGGCGCTTCCTTGTTCTGCTGCTTGCTGGGCTCCATGGCTGCCTTCCGGTTGATGACGTCGGACTACCTGAGTACGCCGTGGCCAGGGCGCAGTGCGCGCCCTGGCCCTCGTCATCCCGCCGGGCGGCGCGGCGACTTGGGGAGCTGTCCCGGCGGGCGGCCCTGCGGCGGTGTGGTGTCTCGGGCGTGCCCGGGTCAGGCCTGTCGGCGCAACACCGGACGGCCGACGGTCCACAGGTCGCCGCGAGCTCGGACGAACGCGCCGTGGGCCTGCATGTCTCGCTTCAGCTGCGCGGCGGAGATGATGTGGCCGCGCCGGGCGAGCGCGTCACGCAGCTCGCCGGGCGTCAGGGGCCGGCCGCAGCGCGCGAGGTACCGGGCCGCGAGCTGCTCGCGGGTGGGATAGACCGGCGGCTCCACCACCAGGAGCGAGTCGCTGAGCGCCCGGTGCTCGCTCATCCCGGCTTCCGCCAGCTCCAGCAGCGGCTTCGCCACACCCCCTGCCTGCGACAGGCGACGTCTCCAGTTGTCGCGGGTCAGGTAGCCCTGGCGGTGGCACCACCACAGCAGCCCGCCCACGGCGGCCGTCGCGGCCAGCGGGTTGTTCGCAGCGAGGACCACCAGGCGGTGAACGCCGGCACCGAACAGCTGGAACGCGATGTCGATGAGAACCAGCGCGTCCGCGGCGGTGGCCTCCAGGCCGGCCAGGCGCAGCATGCACTCCGCGACGGGGATCCAGTCGATGACGGCGAACCCGAAGCGGGAGAAGACGCTGTCCTTGGAGACGATGACGCACGGCCCCAGAAACTCCGCGAGCGCCATCGTGGGCGCGTCGTCCGGGTCGCCCCGGTGCCGCTTCGGCACCTCCCGGTCGACCCGCAGGATGTGGCGGGTCTGCGGGGCCAGGTGGTCGCGGATCTCCAGGTCGACCACTCGAAGGGCAGGCAGGATCTGCTCATTGAGTACGCGACGCGCCTGCCGTTCCGGCGCCTCGAGGTCGGCGGCAACCTTGGCGAGGTGTTCGTCGGCTTCGCCGGGGACGTGCGCGGCGATGTACGGGGTGGCGCGGCCGGTGACGGCCAGCGCGGTGACCCGGTCCTGCCGACCGCCGTGCTTGGACAGGGCGCAGGCTTCGACCAGCAGCGCGTTGGTGTCGAGGACGGGCAGCAGCATCCGCCGGTCCAGCACCATCGGGTTGAACGCCGACCCGGAGGGGATCAGCAGGAGCGGTGCCGCGTCGGCACGGTCGAGCGTCATGGATCAAGTGTGATCGTCGCCACTGACATCCGTGCGGGATTTTCGGGCCCGGACCGGCCTGGGCGGCGAATCGTCAGAGCCCGTCGGCCGTCAGCTGGAGCACGACCGTATGGCCCTCGCCGACCAGGGCGGGCAACGCCGCGGTGATGGCCGCGTGCTGATGCGCCACATCCGCGTCGGGAACCTGTCGCTGCCGCAGCCCCTGGCGGGCCCGGCACGTCGGAAGGGATGCCCTCAGTACGAGGACGACGGTGTCCATGCCGTGCGCGGCCGTGATGGCGCGTACGGCCGCGCGGCGTTCGGGCTGGCAGTGGGTGCCGTCCACGATCGTCAGTCTCCCGGCGGCGCAGGGGTCTTCCAGTTCCGCCCACGCCGCGGCCAGCGCCCGCTCGCCGACCGGTTCGGTGCCGGTGTCGCCCTCGGTGAGGCGCTGGTGGCTGTCGTAGGAGATGACCACGGCGCCCGTCGCCGCGGCGAGCCGGGCAGCGAGGGTGGACTTGCCCGACCCGCTGGCGCCCATCAGCAGCACGCACCGGCCCGGCCTCATCTCGCCGATTACGGAGGCCAGTTCCTGGGAGAGGATGCTCATGTCCCGCAGGATCGCGTGGCCGTGTAGCGCTTATGTCGCACGGCCAGCCCGGCCTGCTGCCTGCTGGCCGACTACGCAGAGGAGATCTCCATGCCCGTCCTGCGGGTTGTCACCTTCAACACGCTCTTCGGCGGGCACACGAATTCCGGGTTCGGGCCCGCCGACCGCTGGGACGGGCAGATGGCGTTCCTGCGCTCCTTGAAGCCGGACATCCTCGCCCTCCAGGAGTGCAACTTCTGGGAGGTGCTGGGCAGGCAGCGCCTGCACCGTGCGGTCCGCCAGCTGGGCATGGCCCGGGGATTCCTCGCGGAGGCCAACGTCACGACGGCCGGCCACCGCTTCCACTCCGCGATCCTGCTCAGCAGCCGGGTGGCCGCCGATGCTGAGGACGCGGACCGTACCCGCTACCACCACGTCATGGGCTGGGCGAACCTGCGACTGGCGGGCGTGGACGGGCTGGTGGAGCTGCGCAACCTGCATCTGGACCCGTCCGACCCGCGCAACCGGACACGGGAGGTCAGCCCGCTGAAGTTCCTCGCCGGCCCCGGGCGGAAGTCTCTGATCGTCGGGGACCTGAACTCCATCGGGCTCGGCTTCCCCGAACCGGACTGGACACGGCTGCCGCCGCACCTGCTCGACTGCCATCTGCGGCCCCCCAGCCACGGCCCCGAGCAGATCGCCGACCGCGAGACGGTGGAACTGCTCGCCCGCGCCGGGTTCGTCGACGCCGCCGCCCGCTTCGGGCAGGAGACGGTTCCCACGGCCGCGTTCGGCGTGGACGACGTGCCGCGCCGCCAGGACCTCATCCTGGCGAGCCCGGCCCTGGCTCCCGCTCTGGTCAGCTACCGGGTGTTCATGGAGCCGGTGGACGACGGGCTGTCGGATCACGCCGCCGTCGTCGCCGACTTCGACCTGGCCGGGTGACGCCCCGCAGCCCTCAGGCCGTGTGGTCGGCGCGGAGGTGATGGCAGGTGAGCTTGTGCTGCGCCCACCGTGCCGCGTCGGCCATCAGCGTCCCGCCCGGCCACTGGTCCAGGGACGGGAGCTCCATCCCGCCGAAGCCGTGGGTGATCGGCTCCCGGTACTCCGTGAGGTAGCGGAACAGGACGGACAGCTGCGAGTCGTCGTCCGGGTCGTGTCCGCGCTCCGTCAGCCCGGCGCGGACGGCGTCCTCGAGGGAGACGGTCTCCCCCGAGCCGGGCTGCGGGGGCGTGAGCGCTTGCACGAGCTTGTCCACCGGGGCGTACTCGGGCCTGCCGATCTCGCCCACACCGGCGTAGAGCACGAGCGCGACGGTGGGCAGGGCGTGCACGAAGGGGCCGCCGCTGTAGTCCTTGGGCCAGGCCGGTTCGAGCAGGGTGGCCGACCGATGCACCGCCTGCTCCCACGACTCCGTCGACACCGGGAACACCGTCTTCCCGGCCCGCCACCACAGATCCCGCACGTCCGTCATGCCGCCCAACCTATGGCCCGCGGCACTGCACTGTCTCCCGTGTCCGTGCGCCGTGCACGGCAACCCGGCCGCCGGTGCGGGCACTTGACCGTTGCCGTCGGGTCCGTCGGCTGCCGGTGGCTACGAAGCCCAGCCGGGCAGTGCCCCACGGGCGCGTGCGTCCTGCTTGGCGACGCGGACACGGGCCGCGGCCCACTGATCGGCACCGCGCTCAACGTCCTGCCGGTAGACGGCACGGTCCCCGACCGAACCGGGACCGGGCTCGTTGAGGCCGCAGCCCCAGCAGACGACCCGGTCGGCGGCGGCCGGGCAGGCGGTGCGGGTTTCGCAGCGGGAGCAGGCGTGTTCGGTGTCGCGGTCCAGGACGTCGGTGCTGGTGATCTGGGTGTGTGTGCGGCAGAAGCCGCAGCCCACGGTCATCGGCCGACTCCGGTCGACGTGTTCCCGGTCGGCGGTGAGGGTGTAGTCCGCGGAATCCGGCTCCCCGATCAACCCGCACGCCTTGCACGCGAAGTACGGCGCGCGTTCCTCTCGGGGCACGTCGGTCACCGGGGATCTCCTCCAAGGCAGCTACGCGTCACGGGTTCTGGCACCGCCTGGTGGTGCAGCTGCGCGTCCTCGCGCGAGGCGTCCACGGTGTCTGCGGCTCCGGGAACCCTATCGGCCCGCGCCGGCCGTGGTGGTGGATCCAGCCCGGCCGGGCCCGCCGGTATCAGGCCCGCCGGCGGAACAGGCTGCGGAGCCCGCCGGGTTCCTGGCCGTCGTCCGCCTCCGCCTCCGGCTGTGCGGCCGCAGCCGCTCGGGCGGCTTCGGCTGCTTCAGCGGCGGCCTTCTCGCGGGCGACGTCGTCGGCGTGGCAGGTCGCACACACGCTCAGGTCCCCCGCTTCCCACTGACGGCTGCGCATGCTGGTCTCCTCCCAGCGTTCGTCGGTGAACTTCGCCCCGCACCGCGTGCACACCGGCCGCCGCGCCTCCCGCTCAGCAGCCCGGAGCTGCTTCTCCTCCGCTTCGGCGCGGGCGGCTTGGCGGCGGTAGAGGGCGTCGCCGTCGGGGTTGTCGAGCGCGGCCGTCAGCGTCTGCTCACCCTCACGTCCCAGCCGCCGCCACACCGCCGCACCGGCGCCGCGCTCCTGGAGCCGCTCCAGGGTGGTGACGACGACGGGCACCGCCTGGCGGTAGTCCCGCGCGGTGACCGCCTTCTCATAGAAGGAGTCGTACCGGCGCGGCGCCCAGTAGCGGCGGCCGGCCTCCTCCAGCGCGGCGACCGCGTTGTCGACCTTCGCCTCGGTGGTGTCCGCGAACACGAACGCCACCGGCACCAGGCCCTCCCTGCCGGTCGGCGGGTAGACCCGGCGCCACAGCCGCTTTTCGTGGTCGACGTGCTCGATCGCGTCCGGCCGCGAGCGGACCAGGTCCACGGTGCGCTTGTCCGCGTCCTTCGGCAGCAGCCGACCCCACTCCCAGTACCGGTGCAGCTTGACGACCAGATCGTGCGCGTCCTCACTACGGCGGTCGATCTCCAGCAGCAGCACCGGCACCCCGGCCTCCGGCGCCCGCACCACCAGGTCCGCCCGCTGCACGTAGCCGTTGCCGAGCCGGTGACCGATCTCCGTCTGGAAGCCGAGCCGGTGCCCGATGCCTGCGACGTGCAGTTCGGCGGCCGTCGAGGTGACCGCGGCGGCGTGGTCGTCGTAGCTGGCACCGAGCAGCTTCCCGGTCACCGGGTCGTACTTCTTCTCGCGCAGCGCCGAGACCCGTATGCCCTTCGGCTCCAGCAGCTGCTTCGCCTCGCCGTGTCCGCGCTTGGTCAGCACCCACACCTGCCGCTGGTCGTCCCGGACCAGTTCGGGCCTCACCAGGTGGTGGTCCTCCAGATCCAGGAGGTTGTCCCGTACGAGCTTGTCGTGCTTGTTGCCGGGGCGGGTCAGCTTCCAGAGCTGGTCGGGCGTAGCCCGCTGGAAGATCCCGAGCGCTTGCAGGAGCTCCCGGCGTCGAGGCTCGGTCGAAGTCCTCCTGTGCTGTGGCTTCCTCGGTACACGAGGGTTGTCGGACCTGCGGCGGCCCCCTGTTCGCCGGGGCTGACCTGCGGAAACTCCCGAATGTTGGCGACGGGGCGCGGAGGGGGTGATGGAGGGGTCCACGGAGGGGGTCTCTCCGGTCCGGTCAAGGGGCTGCTCGGGGTCGTCTGCGGTGCTCGCCACAGGGTGCTCCTGCAAGGTGGGGCGGGCCTATCCCGCCATTCACCGTGTACAGGTTGGAAATTCGGGCTTCGTGTGACGCCGACCTCGGAAAACCTCGCGTTGTGACCGCATCGTGATCAACCCGGAGGGGGGAGAGATCTCCCCCGTCAGCGGCCGGACTCTGTCCACAGGGTCGCGGCCCGAGGCTCCTGTTGAGGCCGCCGCGATCAGCGGGGCGGCCCGCAGATGAGGAGCTGTCATGCCCGAGAACACCGTCACCACGACGCTCGCCCCGATGGAGCCGGAGGACGTCCTCGCCGCCTTCGCCTACATCCGGGCGATGCAGGCCAGCGACATCGACACCGCCTGCGTGGTCGCCGACGACACGGGCCCGGAGCTGCACCGGCTGCTCCTGGACGTCGCCGCGCGCGTCTTCATCCCCATCACCGCCGTGGACGACCACGACGAGGAGCCGTGTGCGCATTCCTTCCTGGCCGCCGCGCTCGGACGGCTGCTGCTGGAGCTCCTGTGCCACGGCGTGTGCCTGGGCGGTCTGCCGGGCGTGGCCGACGCCATCAGCCGCTTCACCGAGAACATCCTCACCGAGGACAACGGCGACGTCGCCGACGTCCTGCGCCAGCTGGAGGCCGCGGGGGTGAAGCAGGCGATGGAGGCGCACCCGGCGCACCGCACCACCGCGTAGCCGCACCTCCGGGACGGCGGTGGTGCGGTCCGGCGCGCGTCCCCGGCGCACCACCGCGCCACCGTGGTGCGCTTCACCGCACCGCACCGGCGCCCGGCGGTGCGGTGCGCCCGCGTCGCCGCACCGCACTGGGCTCGCGCCACGACCGGGCGGGCTCCTATATCACAGACCCCCTTGGCCGCGACCTGATCGCAAGCCGAAACCTGCGCTGTCCAGGGGAAACGTCGCGGTATCAGAGCCCGACAAGGGGGTGTAGCGGAGCCCGACAAGGGGGACGCGCGCGCCCGACCGCACCCGGACCACGGGTCGCCAGCCGCGCGCGAACTGGTGCGGTGCGGAGCATCGGGTGCGCCGCACCGGCGCGCGCGAGAGTGCCGGGCATCGTCGGGTGGTGCGGTGCCAGGCGCGGTGGCGCACCATCACGGCGCGCATCACGGTGGAGTCCATCGTCGTCCGGCGCACCGGAGCGGAGTCCACTCGGTGGAGCCCACTGAGTGGAGCCCACCGGGTGTTCTGCATCCGGTGGCGATGCGCGACATCGGGTGGACCCCCACTCGGTGGACGATGCCCGGCATCGTCACCACAGCCATGCACTGGAGTGCCGCACCCGGGACAGGGCGCGGGCATCGCGGCGCGCGGCCGCGTTGCCGATGCGGCTCTGCCGGGAGCGGGGCCGACGCGAGTTCCCCGCGGCGAGGCGGCGCTTGGCGGCGACCTGGAGCCGCCGGCGCTGCTTGTGCAACTCCTTCTTCTTGGCCGCCTTCGACTTCGGTGTCCGGGGCCGCTTCCAGATCGGCTGCCACCCCGCGGGCTCATCGGCCTCGGGCTCCTGGTCCTCATCGAGCGCGGCGGCCATCTCCGCGCGGGCGGCGCGGGCGCGGGCGAGGGCCTCTTCGGCATTGGGCTGTTCTTCCGGGGTGCTCACGCGACTCCTCCTGAACTCCGGCCTGGCGTGTGCTGGGTGCCGGGCTGCTGGGCATGCGGCGACGGGACCGCCACCGGGGCGGGCTGCGGACGCAGGCCGTGGGCGGCTTCGCGCGCCCGTCGGCTGTCCTGGATCGTGGCGGCCACCTGCGCGGCGGCGGCCTCCAAGGTCTGGCGCGTCTGCTCCACCGTGACCACACCGGTCTCCGGCTCCAGGAGACCGCCGTCCTTCTCGCCGGTCCGGAACGGCCGCGGCCGCGGCTGCGACCTCGAGGCGGCGGGCACGTCGACGGCGTACGGCCGAGAGCGGGAACCCAGGCGCTCCGCACGACGCGCGGCGCGGACCCGGGCGGCCAGGGCGCCGGCAGCGAGGCGGGCCCGCTCGTACGGGGCCGCGGTGCGCCTGCGGGTCAGCGGGCGCAGCACGGCCTGGTCCTCAGTGTCGCGCGGGTAGAGGGCGCGTAGGTCGGCGGTCATCTTCAGGCCGCGCCCGACGGGGCGGGTGTAGTCGTCGACGACCGTCTGCACGATCTGTTCGTCCAGGCCGGGCTGGTGAGGCCGACCGCGGAGGACGTAGGCGAGGTGGCGACGGGCTTCGGCGAGCAGATGGTGGCGCTTGAACGCGCCGCGCATCACGTACACCACGGCGACGACGTCGACGGCCGCCAGAGCTATGTCGACCACCGGCCGCACCCGCGCCCACACGACCGCGGCCGCCGCCCGCGCCCGCTCCGCCAGCCGGTCGACGACGTCAGCACCGTAGGCCCGGATCCCCGAGGCCCGCCATCGCTTGCGCAGCTCGGTCAGCGAGCGCAGCTCCGTGCGCTTGGGCGGGCGCGTCTGGTCGGCGGCCTGGCAGGCCAGCTCGTAGGCGGCCCGCTCCCCCGGCGTGTGCCCGTGCTTCTCTTCGTACTTGGCCGTGAGGACGGGCAGCGCGTCCTCGATCTGCTGGCGGCGGGTGGACTGCCAGCCGATGAGCCGCTGGTCGATGCCCGCGATCTCCATGACAGGCCGGCGGCCGGGCGTCACCTCGCGCGGCTCCCACGCCCACCCGAGCCGCGCCGACACCTCCTCCATGAAATGCAGGAGGTAGAGGGTGTCGGCGGCGACTATGTGGGTCATCAGCGAGTCCGCCGACAGGTTGCCCCATGTTCCCTTGTCATCCGGCCGCCGGGCGCGGATCGACACCACCGCATGATCGTGAAGAAGTGGCTTCGATTCGGTAGCTCTCGACTCGTAGTGCCGGAACACCGCGACAATCAGCCCGTCCCGAACCGGCTTGCGGATCTTGCCGCCGCTCTTCCAGCGGATCTCCGCGACCGAATCCTCAAACCACGCCAGCGTCTTGTCCCTGGCGATGTCCTGGCACAGCTCCAGCACCAGCCGGGTCTCGTCATCCCCGAGCGCCCACGCGATGTGTGCCGTCGACGGAGGCCGGAACACCAGGTCCATGGCCAGCCAGGGGGTGCGCTCCTTGGCCTTCTCGGTCTTCGGTGAGCGGTTGTGCTCAATGGGCCTGCCCAGCACGGTCGCCCGCCTCGCCGTCGCCGGATCGTCGCCCGCCTCCAGGCGCTCGCGCTCGATCCGGTCGGCATCCGGGTGCCGGCCTTCCCCCAGGAGCAGTTCGGCCTGCCGCTCGGTCACCACGTCCCCGGCCGTGAGGCCGACCGCCGCCAAGCCCCGGCCCTTCCAGACACCGGGCGGGACACCGGCTTCGTCCTGCGCGGCGCGCAGCGGCGTCCCTGCGGCACGGCGGCCGTCGCCGACCATCACGCCACGAAAGAGATAGCGCCACCCGTTCCCCGGGCGAACATCCGCTTTGCTGATCACCGGCCCATGGAACTCCGGCGCTGACCTGCAAAAAAGCGCGATCCCGGGTCCTTCCCGCCGGGCGGGAGGCCATCACCAGAATTTTGCCGCCGCGCCCGCCAGGCGGGCTGTCACAGCAGCCGAGGACGGGAGACCCTGCCTGGCACCGAGGCTAGAGGCGCCGCTTGATCAGCTCACGCTGCGCAGGCTGTCACGCAGGTAGTCATGCACGGCTTCCTCCGGCACCCTGAAGGCTCGCCCCACACGGATGGCCGGGAGCTCTCCGCTGTGAACCAGCCGGTACACGGCAAGTTTCGAGGACCTCATGATGGCGGCGACTTCGGCGACGGTGAGGAGCCGTCCTCCATATCGCGGCTGGGGCGGCTCTGGCTCCGCGGGCCTTTGCCGGGCAGCCGGTACAGGCTGCTCCGCACCGGGCTGCGACGCGGGGGATCCGTCCGTGCGCGGCTGTGTGGTGGCTGGTCCGTCCTGAAACGCTGGGGTTACTCGCGCCAGCCCGTCGACCAGTTGGCGGAGGAAGCCCTGGCGGGCAGGGCGCGGTGCCGGCCGAAAGGCCAGGGTGGTGCGCGCAAGGGCGACGCAGAGCTGGGAACCGAAGGAGTCAGGCCGCACCGGGTCCTCCTTGCGCGGAAGCGTTGGCTGTCTGAGCGGGTGTGCCGGAGGCTGCTTGCGGAAGTGGTTCCACGGCCTGGTGGGCGAGGCCTTGCCGGAGGAACTGCTCAACGATCTTCGGGGCGGCAATCCCGACTGCGAGGGCGCCCAGCGGACCGGCGACTTGTGCCGACGCGCCGAACGCGGCCGCCAGGCCCCCGCCCAGTGCGACCCGGATGACCACGGAGGCGAGGTAGGCGGTGAAGGCGACTTCGCCCTTCTTTCGCCAGGGGAAGTCTTTGACCCGGTGGATCGCGCGGTACAGCGCCAGGCTCTCCACCGAGGCCGCGCCGGACAATCCCCACAGGGCCGCCACCCACCACAGCACCAGAGACTCCCCTCCCCCGCCGAAACCGATCCGGTATCCGAGACAGGATGACGCGCCTCATCAGCAGCCACGAGGGAGGTGACGGCCATCTTCGTCAGCCAGCCGCCAGAATCCAGACAGATGATCCGCCCCCAGACGGTGATCGCGTCTCTGCTCCTGAACGCTCTGCGGCGACAGTCGACGGCATCGTGCGAATACTGCGGAGCAATCAGCCACCCACGCCACACCTGCTGTGCCGACCCCCAGAAGTCGACTCCACTGCCACCCAGCGCACCCCTGCGGCCGGAGTTGAGAGGGCTGTGTCAACACGCGCTGCGGCAACGTCATTTCGGGTGTCTACCCGTCGTTGGCGGTTCCTCGCTTCCCCGGCAGTGCGCCCGCTGCGCAAGCCTCAACGGGTGAGGCGTCAGCCGGCATCTCTCTCAGCTCGCAGCGGACCTAGTAAAGTTCGGCCGCATGAGCATCCCGAGCCCCAGAGGAGAGCGAGAGAAGCTAGTTACTGCTCTCACTCCGAAGCTACGCAGGCACCTGAAGATCCGCGCCTTTGAGCACGGAATGGACATCCAGGACGCGACCGAGCACGCCATCAAGGCCTGGTACGAAGCCGACGACGTCCCCGAAGTCGACACCGACGGAGCCAAGACCTGGGGGACGTTCCTTCCAGTCGGCGGCCCTGACGAATTCAAGACCATCTGCTCGCAGCGCGGCATCACCTACGTACAGGGGCTCGCACAGGCACTGACCCTGTGGCTCGGCAACCACCCCTCCCCCACGACCCCGTTGGTGTCACAGCCGGTCCTGCGGGTCATAGTGGCCAACCAGAAGGGCGGCGTCGGCAAGACGTTCATCTCCTCCGGCATGGCCCAGGCTCTCGCGGAGGCCGGCCATCGCGTCCTGATCATCGACTACGACCCGCAGGGACACCTCACTGCCGAGCTCGGCTTCGAAGACCTCATGTACGAGGACGACGTTGAGACGCTGATGATGCACATGGACGGCACCGCGAAGGGTGACATCCACGACCTGCTGGTCGCCTTGGACCAGAAGCGCTTCGGTGAGCGGCTGCACCTGCTTCCCGCGTCCGACGACGCGTTCCTCCGGGACGTCGCCCTGTCCAAGGTGAGCTTCAGCGAGGCCGCCCTGGAACGCGCCCTGGAGCCGCTGGAAGAGGACTACGACGTCATCATCATCGACGGCCCGCCCAGCCTCGGTCTGAACATGGACACCGCCCTGTACTACGTGCGCCGCCGCGAAGGTGAGCTCGCGGACCGATCAGGCCTCATCACCCCGGTCTGGGCCAACAAGGCGTCTCACCGTGCCTTCCGCCTGCTGAAGTCTCAGAAGGACGACCTGTGCAAGAAGGGCCGGATCCAGGTCGACTACCTGGGGCTGATCATCAACGCGTACGACAGTCGCCGCGGCAAGCTCGTCAAGGAGAACAAGGATGAGTGGGAGAAGAGCAGTTCCCCGCCCGTTCTGGCCGTGATCGGCGACCTGAAGGAAGGCCGCGAAGCCGCGGACGGCGAGATCCCGCTGCTTGAGTACGCACCGGACAGTGAACATGCGCAGGCGATGCGCGAGCTGGCGAAGGAACTGGCGGTATGAGGAACACCAGCAAGAAGGACGGCCAGCCGCGTGTTACCCGCGGCTTCAGCATTGACGAGAACGGGGAAGGCGGAGAGAAAGAAGCTCCCCGTCGCATCCGGACCCGCTCGCAGATCATGAACGGGGAAGGCAAGAGGCCCCCGGCCTCGGTGGCGCTGAAGCTGCTGGCGCACAATCCGTTCAACCCGCGCGAAGAGCTCACCAACCTTGAAGAGACCGCGGATTCATTGCGGGCCAAGGGACAGATCCAACCGGTCACCGTGGCTCGGCGAGCTGCCTTCCTGACGGCGCACCCCGGGCAGGAAGACGCGCTCGCTGAAGCCGAGTACGTCGTCATTGACGGCAATCGGCGTCTGGCTGCCGCTCATCTAGCCGGCCTCGAAGAGCTGCGGATCGACGTCAACGATGACCTCGCGGCAAGTGCGGCGGACCTTCTGGAGTCCGCTCTGATCGCCAACATCCACCGCGAGGATGTGGCTCCCATGGACCAGGCGAAGGCGATCCAGGATCTCGTGAAGGTGCACGGGTCGCAGGGCGAGGTGGCCAGGCGGCTGGGGAAGACGCCCCCGTGGGTGTCGCAGCGCTTGGCGCTCCTGGAGCTCACACCCGATCTCCAGGAGCAGGTGGAGACGGGCGAGCTGAAGGTAGAACCTGCTCGCCGAATCGGCCGACTTCCCAAGGCTCAGCAGGCGGGCGAGGCGAAGAAGGCCATCGAGGCCGCGAAGGCCCCTCGCCAGCGGCGCAAGCCTACGGTGGAACAGACGAGCGAGCCCTCAACCGTTAACGCCGTTAATACCCCCGAGGGCGGGACGCCGACAGGCTCTCCCGCACCGCCAACCGTTAACGCCGTTAATACCCAGGAGCCTCAGGCCCCTGAGAGCTCGGCACAATCCGAGACCGAAAAGCCGGGTCAACTGCCGTACGGCGATGCTCTCTCGGTGGTCACCCAGCTGCACCTGAAGATGGAGCCGGAAGTCTTCGCTGACGGTGCTCGCGTGTGGCTGAGGATCCTGCGCGAGCAGCACCCGGACGCGTACGGCGCGCTGCTCCAGGAACTGAACCAGCAAGAGCAGCAGCCTGCCTGAGTTACCAGGGCTCCGAAACGCAAGAAGGCCCGTACCCCCCGCAGCGCTTGGCGCGGGGAGTACGGGCCTTCTTCATGCTCAGCCGTGTGCGTCAGGGCGCCCAGGCGGCGGGCGCTCCTTGGGCGGGGTCGGGGAGGCCCGTGGCGGTTGCCGGGGTGGCGGGGTGCCGCATGACGGTGATCGGGACCGCGCCAGGCTCGGTGGGCGGTGCCCAGATCATGAGCCAGTCGTCAGCTTTGCTGGTCGTGATCTCGTACAGAGCCGAGGTCACGCGCTCACCCCCGCGACGGCGGCGTCCAGGAGCGCGGTGACGTCGGCCTCGTACGGATCGGCGAACAGCTGGTGGTCACTCACGTCGAGCGGCCCGAACCTCGCGGAGACGCGGTGACCGGGCACGAGGGTGGTCTCCTGTCCGTCCAGCGCGGCGGTGAGCCGGTCGTAGTCCTGCTGGGCGTGCCGGGTCTGGGTGTACGGGCCGAGGCACAACAGGGTGAAGCCGTCGAGGCTGTCGTCGCGCTTGCGGGCCTCGATGTAGAGGGCGTAGTGCGCGGGGTCCATGCCGACGTCGTCGGGCAGGGGCAGGTCGGCGGCGGCGTGTGTGAGCATCGCGTAGCCGGGCTGCCAGAAGCCGAGAATCGCGGTCGTGTTGCAGCGCAGCCAGCCGCGTTCGGTGTAGCCGAGCTGGCGGCCGTGGAGGTAGGCGCCGGCGTGCGGGGTGTCGGGGTGGACCAGGGCGACGGCGACCATGTCGGGTCCATGGTCGTCGCCGGGCCGGGTGTGCGCCCGCTCGATGAACGGGCCGACGCGCACGGCGATGTCCTGGGCGCCGCCGGGCGTCCAGGGCTGCGGGGTGCGCAGTGCGGCGAGCAGCGCGCGGAACTGGTCGATGGCGGCCTGGTCCTCGGGGGTGAGGGTGCCGGGCGCGTGGCCGCAGCGGCGGAAGAGACGCTTCATCGTGTGGGCTCCTGCTTGGGATGGGTGGCGGTTTCCAGCACGCGCGGCAGGTGGGCGTGAAGGTGCCGGATGGTGACCGGGACGCCGTGCTCCAGGATTCGCGGGGCGAGCAGTTCGACCAGTGCGCATGCGCGGTGCTTGCCGCCGGCGCATCCGATCGCGATGCGGCGGGGTCCGGCGGGGAGCAGGGCGTAGGCGGTGAGGTTGTCGAGCAGTTCGGGGGCGCCGGGGGTGGCGAGGACGACGGCCTGGACGTCGGGGTGGCGGCCGTCCAGGTCCAGGATGTGGCGGGCGGCGGCGGGGTCGCGTAGGCGCTCGCGGACGTCCTCGGTGCGGTCGGCGGTGGGCGGCACGGGCTGTCCGTCGGTGCCGGTCGGTTGGTGGAGGTAGCCGAACGAGGTCAGCTCGATGGGGGTCGGTGGCACGGGTTTCCCTTCGTGGTGCCGGGAGGCGCCGGGGCGGCCGGACTCGAGGTCGACGGCCGCCCCGGGCGTTCACTGGGTGGCGGAGGTGTTCGTGTCGGCCGTCGCCGACTGGGCAGCGCGCGTCTCAAGTTCGGCGTGGCGCTGCTGGACGAACTCGGTGGCCTGGTGGTCGGCCAGGAGGGTTTTGATCAGGTCGGCCTGGTAGTCCATGCCGGCGCTGACGCCCTTGTGGAAGCGGCACTGGTCTTGAGCTTCGGCGCAGGCCGGGCAGTCCTCCCAGCTCATGTCGTCGTAGGGAGCGGTCTCCGGTCCGGGGAACTGTGGCTTGGCCGGGCCGTTGGGGGCGGGGAAGAGGTGGGTGCGGGTGAACAGGTCCTCGCGCCAGGTGGGCGGCAGGGCGGTGAGGAAGGCGGCCAGGGCTTGCGCGATGGCGGGGTAGTGGCCGTACAGCGATGACCACAGCCGTTTGGCCTCGGTGTCCGGGTCGGTCCCCGTGTTCAGCCAGTCGGCCTCCCGGGCGTAGTCGCGGATCTTGTCGCGTCGGTCCTTCCAGTGGCTGGTGTCGATCCCGGCGTGGATGGCCGCGCCCAGGACCCGGGTGTCGTTGAGGAAGTCCGGGTCCGTCTGGCGGTGGGCGAGGTCTTCGGCGGCGGCCGGGTCGCGGTCGGCGAGGGCGGCCAGGGCCTGGTCGGTGAGGAGCGCCGTGCGCTGCGTCCAGAAGTCCGCGTTGGCGTAGGCGGCGCTCAGCAGCCGGGTGCGCAGGCGGGTGAGGTCGGTGGTGTCCGTCATGAGGGCTCTTTCGGTGAGTGAGCTGGTGCTGCGGGGAGAGGGGGCGTGTTCAGACGGTCGTGTTGGTGCGGGCGATGGTGTCGGCGAGGTGCAGCAGCGCCGCGGTGTTGCCGTGGACGGCGTTCGCGATCGCTTCGACGTCGGCGCTGCTGAGGCTGTCGACGTTGAGGCCGTCGATCGCGCGGAGCGCCTCGCGGCGGTAGTCGCGCCTGGGGGCGGGGATCTTGGGCCACTCGCGGCGGGCGGCGGCGACGTCGGCGAGCGAATTCAGCAGACGGACGCGGCCGAACTCGGGGTGGTCGGCCTCCCAGTCGGCGGTGTGGAGTTCGACCTGCTTGTCGGCCTCGCTCCAGGCCGCGCGGACCTCGTAGTAGGCGTACGGCTCGTACTCGGGCTGGGTCAGTCGGGCGGGCTGCAGGTTGCCGTGGTTGTCGATGCCGGCGGCCTCGAGCGGCTCGATGCCGAGTTCGGCGAGGCGGGCGTTGATCAGGTCGGCGTGGCGCTGTACCCGCTGCAGGCCCTGGGCCACTGTGTCGATCTGCTGTTCCTGGTGGGCGGCTTCGGCAGCGGCGAGCCAGTCCGGCACGGTGGGCTGGCCGGTGGAGGGGGAGGCGGTCATCGGCTTCTCGGGTTCCTTCCGGATGGGGTGGTGTTGCGGGGCGGCCGGAATCGGTACCGGCGGCCGCCCCCACAGGCATTGCTGAAAGGGGGGAGCGCCGCGCCCGCACAATGGCGGGCACGGCGCTCCGGGGTCGTGGCTGCTACTCGGTGGTGGTGCCGACGGGGGTGTGCGCGCTGGAGGCGAGGAAGGTGGCCAGGGCACGTGGCTGGTCGGTGGTTTCGAGCGTCCACAGCCGGATGGGTATCTGGTCGACGGTCGTGTCGATGAACGTCATCCGCCACCACAGCCACTCGGACAGGCCGGTCTGCTGGTGGGGCTCGGGGGTGCCGTAGCCGCTGGCGCCCGTGGTGCGGGCGGTGGTGTTCAGTGCCTGCGCCCAGGACCGCAGGGCGGGCTTGTCCTCGACCTGGATCAGGGCGGCCGGTCCGAGGCCGCGCACGTGGGCGACGTCCACCGACCTGGCGGGGAGGTCGGGGTGCGCGGCGAGCAGGACGCCGGCCGCCTCGGAGGCCGCGCTGTAGGGGCTCAGGTGGGGGATGGTCATGGGTTCCTCGGGTGGGGGCTGTCGGTCGGAGCGCTGCGGGTGAGGCCTCGGAACGGCCGGACGACGATCGATCCGTCGGTGCGGAGGATCGCCACGTTGCGCGGCCCGGCGGCGGGTCGCCGGCCGGGCCACTGGAAGTGCAGCCAGTCGCCGGTGACGTCGGGTACGCGGCGGGCGCAGTACGCGATGAGCACGGTGACGGGCTGGCCGCGCTCGAGGTACACGCGGCCGGCCATCCCGCTCACCGGTCCGGGAAGCCGTCGTGGTGCCGGCCGTCCAGGAGCCGTCCGGCCTTCGTCTTGCCCACGCGGCGCATGCGGACCGCGTCCTTGAGGGCGGGTGCATCCCGTTCCGTCCAGCTCCGGCCCTGGGTGTCGATGAGGACGACACGGCCGCGGTCGTGTCCGTGGTCCTCGGGTGCGAACTCCCCCCACTGTTTGAGGAAGAACGGCACCCCAGCCCATGCGCACTGATCACGCAGGTGGCGGGCCCACTGCGGGTGCATGGGGCGTGCCCGGGGCCCGCTCTCTCCTCCCGCGATCACCCAGTCGATGCCGTGGAGGCCCCTCTCGCAACATCCGTCGGCGTGGACGAAGGAGGCGGTGAGACCGTGACCGCGCTCGCTGCCCATGGTGATGACGGCCCGTTTGAGGTCTACGGGCCCCAGCAGGGGTTCGCAGGAGAGGAACCGCACGGCGGCCGGGGTGCCCAGCAGGGCGGGGATCCGGATGTCAGCCCACTTCTGGTCTTCGACCGAGACGCCCAGCCACACGTTGGGCAGCGGCTTGCCGCCCAGCATCGCGCCGACGGCGAGCCAGTCCTGCTGACAGCCGATGAAGTGCGCACGGCCCTGCTCTGCCACCAGATGCCAGAAGGTCGGGCTGGACAGCAGCGTCTTCATGCGGCCGTGCCGCTTGGTGAGGACCTGGTAGGTGTGCTGTGGGGTGAGCGCCATGACGGCGAACACCTGGGCGATGTAGTGGTCGGGGATGTCGGTGTGGAACAGGTCGGACATGCTGTTGAGGAAGACGCGGCGCGGGGTGCGCCACGTCATCGGCAGCCGCAGCCGGTCCGGCCGCAGGGTGATGTCGAAGCCGTTCTCGAAGTGGTGGCCAGCGGTGCCGCGCCACCGTTCGGCGAAGGTCTCCGCGTAGCAGTTGTCGCATCCGGGGCTGACCTTGGTACAGCCGGTGACCGGATTCCAGGTGCTGTCGGTCCATTCGATCGACGTACTGTCAGCCACGGCCGCCTCCGCCGTCCACGGGGTGGGTGTAGCGGATGGACTTGCCGAGGCCGCGGGCGTAGTCGATCTCGCGGCGGGTGCTCTCGCCGATGTAGCCGCCGGGGTTGACCACGAGGACGTCGTCAGCGAGGTCGATCTTCCGCAGGTGCAGGTCGTCCAGAACTTCCTTGAGGCGGTCAGTCTGGGCGGGGTCAGCCCACAGGGGGTGGGGCTGCTTGAGGTTGCAGCCGGGCGCGAGGACGATCCGGCCGGCCGCGGTCTCGTACAGGTTGGCCTCTTGGAACTCCTCCCAGTACCTGGTGGATCCGCACAGCACAACGACCCTCGGACGGCGGGCGGCCTGCTGGTCGCATACGTATCCGTCGATACCGAGGGCGGTGAGGCGGAGGACGTCTTTCCAGAATGCGCGGACAGTCATGCGATTCCTCGTCTCTGAGACGTGGGGTCTGATGCGCCGGGACAGGTGGTGCTGCGGGGCGGCCGGAGCGATGTCGACGGCCGCCCCGCAGGCAGGGTGGCGCCCGTGTCCGGGCGGGGTGGCTCAGCTGCTGCCCTTGGTGAGGCGGATCGGCATGATCAGGCCCCGGAACGTGTCGGCCTTCTCGGGAGCGTGCAGCAGGACGGGCTTGGTCGGGGTGGTGAAGTTGAACTGGGTGAAGGGCCCGTCGATCTGCTGGAGGGTCCTGAGCAGAAGCCCCGGGTTGAAGGCGATGGTCAGCGGGTCGCCTTCGAGGTCGGCGTGGACCTGGTCGCGGCCGCGGCCCTTGTCGTCGGTTCCGGCGCGCACGGTGATCTGACCGTCGGCGACTTCGAGGAGCATCGGGTCGGCTTTGCCCAGCAGCGGCTGGATGTGTTTGATGGCGTCGGTCAGGGCCTCGGTGCTGGTGGTGGCGACGGACTCGAACTCGGTGGGGAACAGAGCGGCGTACTTGGGAAGTTCGCCTTCGATGAGGCTGCTGGTGGCCCACCGGCCGGGAACGCTGATGGCGAACTGGGACTCGGTGATGGTGAGTTCCGCCTGGTCGGCGTCGGCGAGGATGCGGGCGGCGTCGCGTACGGCGTCGGCCGGTACGAGCGTGTTGCCCGCGACACGGGGCCTGTTCTTGCCCTTGCCCTTGGGGGCCGGGTTGGGGGTCCAGGCCAAGTCGGCGACGTGGAACGTGTACCGGTCGGTCGCCGACAGCGTGATCGTGGTGTCGCTGAGGCCGAACTGGACGCCGGTCAGGGCCGCGAGGGTCTCGTCGGTGGTGGCGGCCGCCGCGACCCGGGCGCCGGCAGCGGCCAGGGTGGCGCCGTCGACCGTGCCGCTCGCGGCGGAGATCGTCGGCAGGGTCGGGTAGTCGTCCAGCGGCAGGGTCGGCAGGAGGATGTGCGCGCTGCCGCAGGACAGGGCGAGGTCGGTGCCGTCCAGGGCCAGCGTGGTGGGCTTGCCCTTGGGGAAGGCCTTGACGATGTCGGTGAAGACGCGGCCGGGGACCAGGAGCGTGCCGGGCTCGGACACCTCGCAGTCCTCAGCCGCGCGGGCGGAGCGGTAGTAGTCGTACCCGGCCAGGGCCAGGGTGTTGTCGTCGGCGGCTTCGAGCCGCATGCCGGCCATGACCGGCGTGGGCGGGTTGCCGGGGACGGCACGCAGCGCCCACTGGGCGGCGTCGGCAAGCTTTTCGGTGTCGATGGTGAGTTTCATCAGGACCTATTCCTCGTGGCTACGGGAGCGTGAAAGGGCCCGGGCAGGCCGCCTCGAGGTGGAGGCGGCCCGCCCGGGCCGGTCGATGCTGCTGTGAGGCCGTGGTACGGCGGTCTACTGGTCGTTGTCGTCGATGCCGGTGACCGGGATGTCGCCGAACATGCTGTCCAGGGCGCGGGTGACGGCGAGCCGGTCCTCGGGCCGGGTCTCATCGAGGACGGCCCGGGTGAGTTCGGTGAGATCCAGGCCGTCGAAGTAGGCGGCGAGGTCGGCGAGGGCCAGCGGGTCCAGGCCGTCACCGGCCTGCGGGGGCAGGCTGCTGACCATGGCGAGCATGGCGTCGACTGCGTCGGCGAGCATGTGCGTCATGGCCGTGGTGACATCGATGCTGTGGCAGTAGGCGTCCAGTTCGTTCCCGCCGACGGGTCCGATGTGGATGCGGACATCTGGCTGTTCACCGGCAGCGGGGTCACAGGCGAGGCCCGTGAGGGCTTCGGCCAGGACGTGGATCGCCCGAGCCCGCGCTGCGTGGTCCGCGGGCTCCGGGACGCCGGCGTCCTCACCCTCACCGTCGTCTTCTTCCTCCTGGAGCTGGTCCAGTTCGAGCGCCACCGCCCACAGGACCTCCAGGGTGTCGACGTCCATCTGGATGCGGCCGTCGGCGGTGTCGGGGAGGGTGAGGTGGCCGGTGACGCGCAGCAGGTCGCCGGTCTGGCACTCGGTGAGCAGGATGTGCGCGAGGTCCGGCCGGCTGGTGGTGCAGGGAATGATCGCCTCTTGCACGTCGGTGCAGTCCTCAGGGGAGGAGGTCAGCCGCCAGGCGGCAGCCTCGAGGTCGGTGCCGGGTATGCCCGCGCTGTCCAGGTAGCCGGTGAGCGCGTACGGGATGGGTTCCATCAGCGTGTTCCCGCCTTCCTGCGTCCGGTGGTGCAGCCGACCTGGCGCTGCAGGGCGCGGGGCAGGGAAGTGACGGACTTGCGGTGCCGGGCGAGCGCGCGGGCCTGGTCGCGGCCGTCGGCAAGGCTGCACTCATCGCACGGTTCGGTGTCAGCGGCCTCGTGGCAGCGGTGGCCTTCCACCGTGCCGTGCGGGGCGCTGATGTCGTGGGCGGCGGCCAGCTCATAGAGGGTGTCGCCGTCGATGCCGGTGCGCTGGATGATGCTGCGTTCGCAGTAGCCGTCGCGCAGCAGGACCAGGGCCACGGCCTGGTCGGCCGTTAACGCGACGACCGCGGTGGAACCGTTGGAGGCGGGGGCGGCGGACGTCGCCATGACTGGGGTCCTTCCGAGGGTGTTCTGGCCGGGAAGCACGGGCGAGGCGGCGCCGGCAGCGAAGGCGCCGGACGGGATCCCGGCATCGGGCCGGGTAGGGCAGGACAGCGCGGCCTTGATGTGCGGGGCCTTCAGGTTGCTCAGCGCGCGCCGGTGGAGGATCTGGGCGGCATGCTGGGAGCGGTTCATGCGGCGGCCGACCTCGGCGAACGGCAGGTCGTACCACGACCGCAGCCGCAGGCACTCCTGCTGGTCGGGGGTCAGGCCGGCGATCGCCTTACGGAGTTCTCCGACGACGGGCGCCAGGGCCAGCTTCTCCGTGATCTGTTCGACGGCGTCGTCGACGGCTTGGTCGTGGTCGCGCATGTCCGCGGTCGGCCACTCCCGGCGGAACCGGGAACTCCTGAAGTAGTCGAACAGCAGGTTGCGGGCGATCGTGGACAGCCAGGCCCCGATGTCGCTGCCGCGCCAGGTGAACGCGCTGATGCGGGCCAGGGCGCGCAGGAACACGTCGCCGGTCAGGTCCTCGCTCAGCTGCCGGTCGCCGGTACGGCGCAGCAGGTAGGCGTAAATCTGGGGCTGGTAGCGGGCGTACAGGAGCCCGAAGGCCTCGCGGTCGCCCCGGCGTGCGCGGTCGACGATGGCGGTCACCGGCTCTTCCGCCTCGAAGGTGTGCCGGGTCGTCGTGTCGACGGCGGTCACGCGTCGGCCCCCGGTGCTGTGGCGGCCAGCTGGCCGCGGGCGTGCGGGTTGGCGGCGAAGTACGCGTCCAGGACGGCCTTGGCCGGGTTGCCCCGGTCGGCGACCTGGTGGCCGTTGCACCGCGCCCAGGTGCGGATCGCGGCCAGCTGCGCCTTGCTGAGCTTGCCGTCGGGGGCCGGGGCGGTGGCGGGGGCCGGGACGGGCTTGCCGGTCTTGGCCTGCCGCAGTTCCTCCCTGGCCCGGGCGAGTTCGCGCTCCAGCCGGTCGACGCGGCCTTCGGCGTCGGTGACGGCCTGCTCGTTGGCACGGCGCGTGGCGAGTTCGGCCAGGGCGCTGCGGGCCTTGGCCGCGAGGGCCTGGACACCCTTCGCGGTGTGCTGCTCGCCCCAGGCGAGCAGTGCCTCGATTCCGGCCTGCGGAGTCGTCTGCGCGGTCTCGGGCGCTACGGGCTCGGGGAAGCAGGCACCGTCCCCGGCACCGTCCTCGGTGCTGCCGTCCCTGGCACCGTCCTCGGTGCTGCCGTCCTCGGTGCCGCCCGTGGGGGTGCCGTCCGCGTCCGGGGTGGTTGCGGGTTTCTGGGCGAGTTCGGCTTCCGCTTGCTGGACGGCTTCGGCGATCTCGGCGTCGGACAGCCCGAGCGTGGTGCGGACCTGGTCGGGGCTGTCGCCGCGGTGGAGCATGTCGGCGGCGGCTGCCGCGTAGGCGTTGGCGCGGGGGGCCTGGGTGGTCATGAGGTCTCCGGTGGCGGTGTCGGAAAGGTGAGGCAGGAGCGTGGTGAGGGTGTCGGCGTCGGTGGGCGCGCCGATCGCGTCCAGGAGCTCGGCCAGGTCGTCCTTGTCGGCGGCGCGGCGTGCGGTGACGCGGGCTGCGGCGGCGAGCTGTTCGAGGGGGTTGGGCCGGTGGGGGCGGGGCGTGGTCTCGAGGGCCCGGTGCCAGTCGGTGGTCATGCCGCCCTCGTCTTTCGCTGGGCGATGTCCAGGAGTTCGAGGTTGCGTTTTTGCTGGTCGGGGGTGACCGGCTCGCGCCAGGGCTCGTAGCGGGCCCACATCGGGCTCGCGGCCGGAGTCGGGTCCGGGGCTGGCGAGGGGGGCCTGCTGCGGCGGGCACACTGCCGGTCGGCTTGGGCGACGGCGCCGACCCAGTCGAGTCCGAGACGGATCTGGAGGCGTCGGCGCAGCGTGGTCCGCTGCCGGGCGGTGGTTGCCGCCCAGATCCCGCTGGGCGTCAGGTCGGGGTTGGCGAGCGCCCACTTGAGGCAGCCGGCCGCGATGGGGCAGCCGCCGCAGGCGGCCTTGGCGCGCTCGATCCGGTCGGCGTCGCCGTCGGTCGTCTGGCCGTACTCGTGGACGAACCAGGCCGGGTGTTCCCGGCATGCCAGGAGTTCCTCGGTGTGGGGGAAGGGGATCCGGGGATCGGCCTGGGGGGCCGTGGGGTTGGTGGTTCGGCTCATGGATGAGCCCTCCGAATGGTCATGCGAGAGGGGGATTCGGGCGTGGGCCGTCCTGGCCAGAGGCTCTGGACTTCAGCGGCACGGCGGATCGGTCAAGCCGCGTTCCACGCGATGGCGGCGGGTTACGGCCGCAGGTGAGGCAGTTGCTGGACCACCTGGGTCACGAGGTCCGGCGCCGGCTTCCAGGCGGGCAGCGCACCCGTGGCAGTCACGGGCAGTGCGAGCTCGTGGACGTCGGCGAAGACCAGGTGGTGGACGTCGCGCTGCGCCCAGGGGCTGGTGCACTGCCCGGGCCCCTGGTCCAGATGGCAGTCGATGAGGCGGGCGACGCCGATGACCGCGCCGAGGTGCAGTTCGCGGCCGCGGATCGCAGTGGCGACCAGCGGGTCGCGCAGGGCGGTGCGCTCCAGCTTCTGCCCGGCATGGATCAGAACCCAGCCGCGCCACGGCCAGGGCCTGGGGCGGTTCTCCGGGTTCTTCCCCGCGAGGATGCAGGTCGCCCAGGGCTGGCGGATCGTGATGCCGCGGATCCAGTCGCCCTCGGGCAGTACCGCGGTAGGGGCGCTCATGCGGCCTGCCCCCACACCGCCGTGCCCGGGCGGCCCGCGCGCCGGCCGTTGATGGACGGCAGGCTCGTGTGCTCCTGGGTGGCGAGGTGTGCGCGGCCGGAGTGCTTACCGTCGTACAGGGCGGCGTCGGCGGCCCGCTGCAGTGCGGACAGGTCGCAGGTGCCGATCGTGTCCGGCGTCGCGGCGCCGACCGAGGCGGCGACGGGGACGCGGCGGCCATCGTCCAGGACGACCGGTGTGTTCAGCATCCGCACCAGCGTCGCCAGGCGGACCTCGCGGCGGCCCGGGATCATCGGCAGCACGATGGCGAACTCGTCACCGCCCAACCGGCCGACGGACGCGTTCCGGCCCGCCCAGGCAGTGAGCCGGGTGCCGAACGCGGCAAGGACCGTGTCGCCGGCCGGATGCCCGAGGGTGTCGTTGATGTCCTTGAAGTGGTCGGCGTCGACCAGGACCACCACGGTGTGGTCGCCGTGGCGGGTCAGGACCTCCCGGGCTCGGGCCGTGTAGGCGTCACGGCGCAGCAGCCCGGTCAGCGGGTCCTTCTGCGAGGCCGTCAGGCGCCGGTGCAGGGCGACGGCGTGAACCGTCCAGCCGGTCAAGGGGACGGCGGCGGTGGTCAGTAAGAGTGCACGCTGCCCGAATCGGGCCCGTGTGTGCAGGGTGGAGCCCATACTGGGGATCTCCCTTTCGTCTCGTACGGGATGGATGGGCCCGGGGCAGGCGAACTGGTTTGGACGCCGATGTGCGCCTGTCCCGGGGCGGAGCTACAGCTCGAGGTCGCCGTCGTCGGCGGCGCGGAGCCCGCTGTACGGGTTGTTCCAGCGGTCAGCGGTCGCGGCGGGCCAGTCCAGTTCCCAGCCGGGCCGGTAGCCGCGGACTCCCCAGCCGTCCGAACGTTTTCCGGGGATCTCGCCTCCGGCCTCCTGTGCGGCGCGGGCCGCGTCGTAGACCTCGTGCGCGATCCGTACCGCGGTGCTGTGGCTGTCGGCCTGGCCGGTGAAGACGTGCCGGCCGGACAGGCCGGGCTGGGTGGTGCTTCTGATCGGGACGTCGACCTCGAAGTAGGGCAGGCCCATGACGTCCATCTCCCTTCGCAGATCTCGTGGTTGAGGGGCCACTGCGACCGCCCCGGCCCCCGGCGGTTGCCGGGGGCCGGGGCAGCACAGAGTGCGCTCAACGCGCGGTGTCAGCGGGTGGTTGCGATGGCGTACCGCAGATGCGTGCGCGCCCGGGCCAGCCGGTCGCGCTGGTCGGCCCCGGTGAGGGTCAGCGCGTCGATGAGGTGACCGCGCGCGTAGTCGAGTTCCTCGCCGGCGCGCTGCAGGTGGTCGCGGTTCGCTGCGCTGAAGACGTGCATGGCGCGCTCTACGAGGTCGACGAAGCCGGTCGGGGTGATGTCGGTCGGCGGTTCCTCACGGGTGAGCGCGGCGAGGTCCGTGGTGAAGCAGGCGATGAGCGCGGCGAAGGTGTCGGTGTGACGGGTCTGGGTGGCCATGGTCGCCGTCCTTACAGGCAGTCGGGGTGGATCGTGCAGGGCCGTCGTGCCGCCCGCGTTCCGCGTGGTGAGCGGGCCGCGGGCGGCACGGGCGCCTGTCAGGCGTTGACGGGGACGGTGTCGAGTTCGGCGGCGCGCAGCGTGTCGAGGATGTACGCGTCGAAGTGGACCTCGTGCTGGGCGGCGACGGCCAGGTCGGCGGCGCGGCCGCGGGCGTAGCTGAGGGCCCGCCGGCTGGCGCCGGATTCGGCGAGGACCTGGTCGGCCCTGTTCATGGCCATCCACTCGTTCCACTGCTGGGCGGCGGACTCGCGCCGGGCGTGGGAGCTCGCGCTGACCATCGACTTCGCCCACATGCCGCTGGCGCTGGTGTGGCCGCCGCACAGGTGCCAGTTCCAGCAGCGGTCGGCCATGCCCTCGGGGTCGGCGTCCCAGTCGGCGGCCCATCGGGCGGCGCGCTCGGGGATCTGGTGGTCGATGACGTCCAGGACCGCGCGGCCGTTGCGTCCGAGGGCCTGCCAGGCGTCGGTCTCCTCCACGATGCGGATCTGGTGGGAGAGCAGCCGGTAGGGGTAGTAGCGCTGGCCCCAGTTGCCGGTGTCACCGACCGGTTCGACGATCCACAGGCGGACCGGCCAGGTGACGGGCCAGACGCAGATGTCCTCCAGCACCTCGCCGACCCGCTTGACCATGCGGAAGTACGAGTCGTTCGTCTCGTCTAACCACTTGGTGCGGCACGGGGTGGGGTGGTCGATGACCTGGCCGACGGCGTCGGCGAGGTTGACCGGGTTTCCGGCCTGGCGGCTGCGTTCGAGGATCCCGTCGGTCGGGGTGGCCATGTACCAGGTGACGGGCTTGGTGCGTGCCATGCGGTCCTCCATGAAAGGGGTTCGGGCGGCGGGGGCCGCTCAGAGCTGGATGGTGATCGGGATGCGCGGGTCGCCCGCGCGGGTGTGGACGGTGCGGCGGTGCGCGGCGAGGCCGGCCGTACCGCCCTGGACGGGCAGGTGGCAGGACGGGCAGCCGTGCCACCACTGGTCCCCGGCCGGGAGACCGGCCGGGGTGAGCGGGTGCGGGTGTGGCCCGGGCGCGGCCCGGCTCACCGGGTGCCGCCGCCCATGGGCTGCTGCCGGTCGGCGAGGGCCAGGACTTCGACGGCGAGAGCCGGCGCGGACAGGATCGTCCGCAGGACCCAGACCAGGGCGTCGCGTTCCATGGAATTCAGCCGGTCCCACACGGCGTGTGCGTCGCCGTGGAGGCCGACGGCTTTGAGGTAGTCGTCCTCGGTGGTGACGGTGTGCTCGGCACCGCAGCGGCCGCATCGGTACGCAGCCTGGTCCCAGCCGCACGCGGCCGGGATGTTGGGCTTGGTGGTCATTCGCGGACCGCCGCCATGGCCTGTGCCTCAAGGTCGGCGCGGCCGTCGGGGTCGTCGTCCGGGCCGTAGCTGTAGGTGTGGTCGTCGGCTTCCTGGTCGACGTCGTCAGCACCGCCGTGGACGCTGCAGAAGGCGTCCGGGTGATGTCCGGTGCCGGTGTGCGCGGCCAGGAGGTCGGCGGCCGAGTAGACCGGCGTCCACGCGGGGGCGGCGCAGTCGTCGTCGTGCGGGCAGGCCACCAGCAGGTCGAAACCCACGCCGCCGTCGCCTTCGGCGTCGGTGCACAGGCCGAGGATCATGCGGTCGGGGCCGAGGCGGATCTCTCCGACGCGGTTGCCTTCGGCGTTGGCGTCCGTGTGCCAGGTCCACAACGGCAGCACCGCGGGGCCGAAGTAGTGCCGCACCCAGTACAGGTCGCCGAGGCCTTCGCCGCTGTCCCAGCCGAGTTCGGCGCGGTGGGTGTCGCGGGCGCGCCGCAGGACCGGCTCCAGGCGGTGGAGGCTGTCGGCGAAGACGACGTCGGTGAAGCCTTCCGTGTCCAGGGTCGCCAGTGAGCCGGTCATGGCCTGGTGCTGGGCGGTGACCGTGCCGTCGGGCACGGTCCGGTTCGCGGGCCGGGCCTGCTGCCGCTCGATGCACACATCCAGCGGGGTGGTGACGACGAGGGCGATGACCGGCCTGGCGTGCCGCCTCGCGAGGCCGACCAGCGGGGCACGGTCCTTGGCGTGGACGCTCGTGGCGTCGACGACCGTGGTCCGGCCGCGGGCCATCCGGCGGTCGACGATCAGGTGCATCGCGTCGACCGCGTCGGCGGTGGCGCTCTGGTCTCCGCAGTCGTCGGCCATCACGCCCCTCAGGCTGTCGAGGCTGACGACCTGGTGGGGCGGCCAGGTCGCGGCGAGCGTGGACTTCCCGGAGCCGGATGCGCCGATCAGCACCACGAGCGCGTTCTTGGGCAGGTCCGGGTAGGCAGGTGCCGGCGCGGTCATTCGGCTTCTCCTTGGGGGTCAAGGGCGCGGGTCGCCCAGTGCAGGTGGAGGGCAACGCCCTCGGTGAGCAGTTCGGTTGCGTCGTTCAGCGGGGCGGAGGTGTCGCCGTCGTCGTCCTCGTTGAGGCGGTCGGCGGTCTGTGCGCAGCGGGTGAACAGCTGCGCGAGCTTGCCGAGGACGCCGTCTTGCGGGTCGGTCTCGCTGTGGAACTCGCGGAGGCTCTCGGCGAGTTCGGCGGCGGTGACGTCGGCGGCGGTGAGGTCGTCCTCGATCTGCTGGAGGGCGAGCTGGGCGATGCCGACCGAGGCGCGGACGCGTTCCAGGCGGGTACGGGTCACCGGCGGGAGCCGGGGCGGGTGGTGAGCCAGGTGGTGACGGCGGCGGCACCGACGCCGATCGCGCGGTGCAGGGCCGCGTCCAGCTCCATCCACGCGCTGCCCGGGCCGGTCAGCTCGGAGGTGACCTGGTCCTTGTCGTCGACGCGGACGGCCTTGCAGTGCTCGATGTAGCCGGTCTTGCCACTCTTGCGGGCGAGCCACATCAGTAAGGCGCCGCGGTCGATCGCGGCGTGTGTCCCGGCGTTGATGACCGTGCCGGCGAGCAGCGCGCCAGGGCTGACGCGGTAGCCGAACGCCCGGGTGACCGCGACGGTCGCGGCCAGTTGCACGGCGGTGTAGGAGGCGACGTGAAAGGTCACCGCACGCCTGCCGAGCTGGCTTTCGGTCATGGTCGGGTGGGGGGAGTCCGGATCGGCCGGGGAGCCGTCGGCGTGGACCAGGTCCTCGCCGTACAGCCGCTTGTTCATCGCGGACTTCGAGCCCTGCACCCAGTGGTCGCAGAAGGGGTGCAGTTCACCGAAGACGCTCAGCAGGGTGCCGAAAAGGGCCAGACGCTCGGTGGTGAGGGGCAGACGGGGCATGCTGGTGTTCTCCTGATCTCGCAGAGGGTGAAGGGGAGTTGGGGCGGCTGGCGCGATATCGGCGCGCCAGCCGCCCCTTTCGTGCTGTCACGGCCGGACGTCGCTCCAGGCGCGCAGACGGTGCTGGCTGTCGCAGTCGAGGTCGTCGCCGTGGTGCGGGAAGCGGCCTTCGGTGGCGCGCAGCTCGGTGAGGACCTGCAGCAGGTCCGACTCGCCGTCCAGGACGGTGTCGATGTAGCCGTTTCCGCAGGTGCAGGGCGCGATGAGGGTG
Source organism: Streptomyces sp. YKOK-I1 (assembly GCF_054660435.1). Classification (NCBI taxonomy): domain Bacteria; kingdom Bacillati; phylum Actinomycetota; class Actinomycetes; order Kitasatosporales; family Streptomycetaceae; genus Streptomyces; species Streptomyces sp. YKOK-I1. The sequence goes on along the minus strand of NZ_BAAGDR010000004.1, from coordinate 45,839 downwards.
AGGACGCCGTGCTCGCGGTCTCCGTCGCTGGAGTGGTGCAGCCACAGGCCGCCGTCCAGGTAGGCGACGGCGCACGGCTGGAGTCCGGCCCCGGCCAGGGCGGGCCGGCCGCTCCAGTCCTCTGCATGCAGGACCTTGCCGAGGGTGTCGGGGTAGGCGTTCCAGATGTGGTCCAGGGCGGCGGTTTCGGCGTCGTCACGCTGTTCGTCTTCGCCCACCGTTCCAATCTCGCGGGCGATGTCGAAGAGGAGGGCGAGCGGCGAGTCCGCGCCGACCGTGGTGGTGGGCGGCGTGAGGGTCTCGGTCATGTGCAGCTCCTTCGGGGGTCCGGAGCGACCGGGCTGTCCGGTCCTCCGCACCGCCCCGGCCAGCGCTTGTCGCTGGCCGGGGCAGCACGGGGATCCGTCAGAACGGGGGTTCGTCGGGCCAGGGGTCCCGTCGCGGCAGGAGCCGGAGGGTCCGTGTCGGCCGGTCCCAGCACCAGCACAGTTCGCCGCCTGGGTAGAGGCCCTCGCTCCACCAGCCGCCCTCGCCCCGGCACTCGGGGCAGTCCGGGCGGGGCCGGGGAGACAGCCGGATCTCGTGCCGGTTGGCGACCAGTTCCCAGGAGCCGGCCTTGAGTGCGACGGCGGCCGCCGTGACCATGAGCGGAACGGCGGCCGCGAGCAGCAGAGCGGTTCGGGTGCGCACCGGTCAGCGCTGATCAGCAGGCCGACGGAGGATACGCAGAACCAAACCGCTGTACTCGCTTCGGCTGGCGTGCAGCACGTCGGGCTCGGCGGCGGCCAGACGCTTCAGCTCGGTCTCGATCCAGGCGCCGGTGCGCTGAAGGGTCAGGCGGGCCAGATCGAACTCGCAGACGCGGAAGATGACGTCCTCCTTCGTGCTGCGGCTGCCGTGCACCCACTTGTGCAGCAGGTCGCGGGCGTCGCTGTCGTCCGGGCGAGGGAGCAGCGGGCGGGGCAGTGCCCGGCACGTGGACGCGTGCTCGTTGGCGACCTCCGCCGCGTCGGCCAGCGAGTAGAGGGAGCGGTAGGTGCTCCGGCTGTTGCTCCTGGTCTGGTAGTGGCAGCCCAGGCAGGCGACCGCGTAGCAGGACCCGTTCGCGTCGGTGGTGTACACGAGGACGACGGCCAGGACCTGGTTGTGGTAGCGCTCAGTAACTATGACGCCGTCGGGCGCCCAGTTCTCCGGCCACGGCTCCGGCTCGGGGGCCGGCGGTTCGACGATCGTGCGGCGGTTGCGGGTGAGCAGGCTCAACATGGGGTTCCCTTCGGAGCTGGTCGTTGGTCAGGCGGCGAGCCGGTGGGTGTCCGGGGCCGGGATCATGACGGTGTCGGGGCTGGGCTCGATGCCCATCTCGCAGGGGTCGCAGCGGCCCTGGGTGCGCAGCGGGAGGCACGCGTAGTACCGATTCCGGCATTCGGGACACGTTTGCCTCGCTGCCATCGCCCGGTCCAGGGCCATCTCCTGGGCGAGAGTGGATATCCGTTTGGGGACCGCCAGGTCGACGCGGTACAGCCACGCCCACCGGTTCCCGCCCCGGCAGATGAGCCGGGCGACGGGATCGTGGCCGCCGGGGCTTAGGCCGAGCGCCCGTAACTGGCGGCGGGTGGCGAGCCCTTCCTTTGGGACGGGCTGCTTCCCTCGTACCGCGGCGCGCACGGCCACGGCGCCGGGGGCCTGGAGATTGCGGAACTCCGGGAAGCTGCCGTCGTCGTAGGGGTCGACGTCGACCAGGTCGACGGCGTCTTCGGCCGGGCGGTCCATCACGGCCTCCAGGCACCGGGGAGCTGGCGGGGCTGCTGCGGGTAGCGGGGGCCGGGGCGAAAGGGGCGGGGCCGGCCGATCCGGCGGCGCGGTCTGGGGATGAGCACGGGCGGAACCTCCAGGCGTCGGTGGGCGGGAAGCAGCGCGTCCCGCCGACGAACGCCGTCGGCGGGACGCAGGGCGGTGCTGGCGGCCGGTCGGCCTGTCCGGTCCTCGCCCACCGCGCTGTGGCGGGTGGGCGAGGACCAGGCGGAGCGACCGGAGTAACGGGAGAGGGTCAGCCGCTGGTGGGGCCGGTCGGCTGGGTGCTGCTCGCCCACGGGTCGGTCGGGTCGTTGTGGCGCAGGCCGGTGAGGAAGTCGAGCACGACCCACATCCACTCGCCGGCGGTTCCGTACTCGGGGGCGACGATCGAGACGTACATGCCGGTGCTGACCTCGCGGTAGAGGTCGCGGTCCAGGCCGGGCCACTGAATGGCCATGTCCGCGCGGCTGATTCGTCCGCCGAACTCGGTGACGGTCTCGCCGTCGCGGGTGGTGACGGCGACGGGCTGCTCCTGGACGCCGCCGCCGGGGCGGTAGTCGTTGATCCGGACGAACATCCCCGCGGCGTACGCGGGGTCGACCAGGCGGTGGAACAGCTTCGGGTCGGTGACCACCAGCTCGACTGCGGCGCGCTGCTCCCACCACAGTCCGTCCACACCGGTGCCGACAAGCCCGGGCTGCGAGCAGGTCGTGATGTATCCGGCCCGGCACAGGGCGGCGAGGGTGGGAACCAGGTGCGCGGTCTCATCCTCAGGGCCGTAGCGCGGCTGGTAGCCGGGGCGGGAAGCGATCTTTCCCTCCAGCCAGAGGGCCATCAGCTCACCGAGGTCGCTGATGGTCCGGGCGGATCGCCAGCGGCGCCGGTCGGAGCGGCTCATCCACGGCAGTTTGAGTTCCACCGCGGTCACCGCCCGGCCGTGGTGGCCGATGGGCTCGGGGACGGGGTGGCGGGCTGGCCGTCCGCGTTGGCGTGAGAACCGAGCACGATCGCGAGGACGGCCGCGGCGGCCAGGGCGGCGCGCTTCGGCAGCGGCATCTTCGGCTTGGCCGGGGCGGTGGGCTGTGCAGGGATGAAATAGCCCTGCACCGGCTTCGGGGTCTGGGTGTTGTCCGGCATGGCGAATCTCCTTGCAAGGTGGTGGGGACAGGGACGGTGGTGCGTAAGGCCGGACGGCCTGTCCGGTGCTCGCCCACCGCGCTGTAGCGGGTGGGCGAGCACCAGGCGGAGCGTCCGGAGGTCAGTCCCGGAACGGGCAGCAGCGGTGCGGGGGCTGATCGGCGGCCGGGGCCGGGGGCTGCACCGGGACGTGGATCTCGGGCTTGACGGTGACTTTCGCCGGGCGGCCGACGACGACGCGGCGGCGCAGGGTCAGCCCGCGCATCGCGAACGCGGACAGGAACGTCCAGGCGAGAACGGCGAGGGCGACCGCGACGGGGCGGCTGGTGTCCGGGGTGGCCGACCAGACCATCCACGCGGTGGCCGCGCCGTGTGCCGACCACGTCGCGCGCACCCCGTTGTTCTTGGAGAGGTAGCCGAGGACCAGTGCGACGATGCCGGTGAGCAGCCACAACGTGTAGACGGTGGAGGCCGCGACGGGCAGGCCGGCTGCGTGCTGCGCGATGTACGTGCGGACCGGCTGGTCGACGACGGCGAACACGCCGCTGGAGGTGTCAACGCCGACCTGCACCCTGGGCACGGCGGTGAGCAGCTGGTGCAGCGCCTCGAGGACGACTTCGCCGGCGGCTCGGGCCAGCAGCACGACGAAGGAGATCCCGGCGAGGGTGAGGACGGTGCGCAGCCAGGGGGCCATGTACCGGAAGCCGTCCTCGGGGGCGCTGAGGATGTCCTCCCACATGGTGTTCAGGACGCCCTCCTCTTCCCACGCCTTCGTCCACCAGGTGCGCAGCGCGGCGAACCGCGGCTCCTTGGGCGGGGTCTTCGTGTAGAGCACGGGGAGGTAGGCGAGCTCCTGGCGGTCCTGGCCGGTGTTGACGTTGGACGGCACGGGGCAACTCCTTGTTGTCGATGCGGTGTTCACGGAGCGTGCGAGTGGGCCAAGCTGTGAGCGACAGGCCCGGAAGCGAAGGGAGGCGGCTGCGATGGGGTGGTTCACCCGTGATGAGCCGGAAGAAGTCGTCTTCGATGAGGTCGTGGACACGGACGGCCAGATCTGGCCCGCGTACACGGACGACAACGGTGTGCTGTGGATCGACGTGGACTACGACGTCGAGGTGGTCGTCAGCGGCGCGATCGTCGACGGGCAGATCCGGGGTGCCGAGGTCGACGACGACGGCCGGATCTGGATCGACTACGAGTGACCGCGGGGCCGGACGGCCTGTCCCGCACCCGAGCCCCCGGCCCGTGGGCGAGGTGTCGGATACGAGGCAGGGCGCCCGGGGTCAGCGGACGTCGTTGCGGGTGCGGGAGAACATCCCGCGCTGGTGGCTGGTGTTGTTGATCTGTGTGTTCTGCACGACGGACCCCTCGTAGACGTTCGTCGTGCTGCTGCTCTTCGCCTTGGCGATGGCCGTGCCGGCCGCCGTGAGCACCATCGCCGCGCCGGCGAACGGGGCGATCACGATGAGCGCGAAGTGGCTGAGAGCGGGAACGCTGACGAGGGCCAGGCCCTTGAACAGCAGCCAGGCCGCGCAGCCGAGACCGGTGGATCCGGCGCCGACGCCGATGGAGGCGACTGCCAGGCCGGCCGCCCACGGGGGCACGACCCGCTTGTCGTCCTGCCACACGGGCGGGGCGTCGCCGTGGGTGGGTGTCGGGCTCTCGTCGCGGAAGGACGTTGGGAAGTGCCGGACCGGCTCGGGCCCGACGCTGCTCGCCATCTGGTCGGGCCCGAAGCTCTTTTCGAAGATCTGCCGGGCTGCGACTGCGGCTTCGGCTTCGGACATCGGGCGGCCGGCGGTGGGGTTGAAGTCCACGGTGTTCTCCGTTTCACGGTGCTGGGACGGGTGCGCCCTCCCCGCCGTGGTGGCGGGGAGGGCGCAGGGGGCGGGGAGAGGCGTTGCGGTCGTGTCCGTGACCTCGGGACGGGTCAGAAGGAGATGGAGCTGATCCACCCGGCGACGGAGGTGATCGCGTCGCGGATGCCCGGGGCGATGCCGGTGGAGGCGAGGCTGAACCCGAACAGGGCGACCGTGATGGTCGGCCAGAGCCGGAGGTAGCCGCTGCGCCACAGGACGACGACGATGATGCCGGTGAGCAGGACAAGGGAGAGCGACACGGCCATGGTGATCGGTTTCCTTCGTGAACTGGGGTCGGTTGGTGGTCAGTTGTCGCGCTGCCAGACGCCGCGCTTGACCGGCTTGGCCAGGCCCTTCGCCTTGAGCTGGGTGCAGGCGTTGCTGACGCTGGAGGGCTGGAAGCCGGGCAGTGCCTCGCGCAGTTCCTTGAGGCTCATGGGCCCGTCGGCGAGCAGCGTGTAGATCTGGTCCTGCAGCCCGGGCTCTTCGCCGGGGTCCGCTTCCGCACCGAAGGGCGCTCCGAACGGGGCGTCGAACAGTGCGGACGCCTCGCCGCTGTCGTCGTCGCCGTCCGTGTCGGACGGCTCGGACGGGGCGCTGGCGCCGGCGCTCTTCTTCGCGCCGCCGAACGCCTGGGCGAGGGTGTCGCAGTCGGCGAACGGGTTGCTGTGCCGGAGGGTGTAGAGCTCGGCAGCGGCGGCGGCGACCTTGGCCTCACCGTCGGTGAGGCCGGTGGGCGGGTCCTCGCCGTACAGCTCGATCAGGTCGGGGTAGACGCCGTCGACCTTCTGGGCGAAGAAGGTGCGCATGAACTTGGCCCGGCCGTCGAGGAACATGTACGCCATGCCTGCGGTGGACTCGCCGTCCTCGTCGTCCTTGCCGCTGAACAGCGCCTCGATCTGCCCGTTCTCGTAGATCCGGGCGGGGATGTTCTCCATCTGGAAGCCGGTCGGGGCGATGCCGTCCAGGCCCATCTCCTTGGTGGAGGAGGATGCGGTGCGCATGAGGAACAGCGCACCGACCTTGCCCTGCTGGCGGATCGCGTCGTCGTCGCCCAGGTCCTTGAGGTGCAGGGACTGGACGGCGAGCCGGATGCCGATGCCGACCTTGCGGCCGGTCTTCTGGATGTCGGCGATCAGGTAGGCCGCCAGCTTCCGCATGTCCTCGTCGGGGTGCGAGAGCAGGCGGTTGATCTCATCGAGCGTGATGTTGATCAGCGGCCACGGCTTGCCCAGGGCGAAGTCGCCGCGGCCCATCTCGTTGGAGATCCGCTCGCGGTACTTCATGACCGCGTGCGCCACGGTCAGCATGACCAGCGTTTCCACCGGGCCCTTGGCGAACCAGTCGACCCGGCCCTCCGCCTCCGGCAGCGACATGCCGCCCTGGACGTCGCCGACCCAGGAGACGACGCCGGAGCGCTTCTCCGCGGCGAGGATCAGGTTCTGCAGCACGGACTTGCCCGCGCCGGTGACGCCGGCGGTGATGCCGCGCAGGGCGCCCTGGCTGGGGTCCCACAGCCGCATCCGGGCGGGCTTGCCGTCGTGGCAGATGCCGATGGTGATGCGGCCCTTGTCGTCCATCGTCAGGTCTTCGACGGTGGCCTTGCGGACCTTCATCAGCGGGTTGGTCTTGTAGACGGAGACGACGCCCATGCGGATGCCGTCCGTCTCGATGACCAGGCGGGAGGGGTCGTCGATGCCGAAGGCGGAGCAGATCGCCGTGTGCGGCAGGCGGATCTCCTTGCCCGCGGGGGAGGCGACCAGGAGCACGATCCGGTGGGGTTCGGCCCGGTAGTCGACCAGTTGCACGCCGGGGGCTGCGCCGCCGGGCCTGCACACGGCCGTCTCCCACAGTCCGCGCAGCCCCTCCGCGGCCCGTTCGGTGTCCTCGGTGGTGGGGCGGGCGACCACCCGCATGCGGCCGGGCCCGGAACCCTGGACGGGGCGCAGGGCGACGGTGCCCAGGGGGAAGTCGAACGTGGCGGCGAGCTGCGTCTCGGTGTAGGTGGGGACGGCCTTCCCGGCCTGGGCGACGATGACGGCCTCGAAGTCGGGCCGGTCGGCGCGGTACGGCTGGATGTTGACCAGGCGGGTGTCGCCGCCGGTGGCCTGCGCCCACTTCGCGGCGAGGAACTCTTCGTACGTCACCGGCTCGCGCGGGCCGCCGTCGGCCAACTGCTCCTGGTGCTCGGTGAGCTCGAGGACCAGGCCCGCGCTGCGGGTGAGCGGGGCCATCCATCCCATCAGGCCCGCCCAGGCGGCCGGGGCGAGGACCTCCCACCAGTTGAAGCCGGGGGTGATCAGGTTCGCCAGGTAGGTGCCGGCGGCGGTCAGGAACGGGATGGAGCGCTGCGCGCGGGTGATGACGTCCAGGCCCTGGTCGGGGTCCTTGGTCTTCGCGTACAGCCAGGCGATGGTGCCCGCGGCGAGTCCGCCGCTGGCGAGGTAGGACAGCACGGAGTCGTCCAGCTGCGGGCCGACGGCGATTCCGGCGGCCGCAAGGGCGTAGGAGGTGCGTTCGGCCAGGACGCGCCGGTAGATGACGTGGCCCGGGACGCTCTTGGGTGTGTCGGCGGCCGGCGCCGCCTGGTCGATGGTGCTCAACACTGCCTCCGTTCATGGGGCGGAATGGGGGAGGGGCCGCGCTCGCCGGTGGCGGGCGCGGCCCCTCGGTGGGGTGGTGGGGTTGTTCAGCGGCGGCGGCCGGTGCGCCGGTAGTAGCCGGGCTTGGCCTGCTTGACGCCGGAGCCGTTGGAGGCCTCGTAGCCGGGGCGGTACTCCCGGTCGTGCGCGGAGTTGAAGCCGCGGGCGTTGGTGTCGACGGCGTCGGCGGCGTTCACCATCTCGCCGGACGCCTCCGCCACTCCGTTGAGTTGAGTCGAGAGGTCCATGATCATGGAGGTGAACCGGGCCTCGACTTCGGCCTGGTCGTTCATCTCCGACAGGCGGCTGGCCGCGTTGGCGTTGGCCTGCATGTGCGAGCGGAGCAGGTGCATGCCCTCCTTGAGGAAGAGGGCGGAGGCCGCGAGCCTGATGGTCCGGCCGGCCAGGGCGAGGAAGCCGTTGCCGCTGCTGGCGCCGCCTCCGCTGTTCATGCCCGGGACGGCGGGGAGGTTGTCGCTCACGTGCTGATCTCCTCTCAGTTCTCGTTGTGGATGCGAGCGGCGGGCACGGCCAGGCCCGCGTCCTCGGTGGCCTGCTGCAGCGGCCGGTAGGCGTCGAACATCGCGTTCTCCACCGTCTCGGAAACCTCCGCCGCCGCCAGCGACTTCACCGACATCTCGTCGGCCTTGCGGGCCAGCAGCTCCATGGACTCCGCCAGTAGCGCCATCGCGGCGCCGGTCAGACGGCCGATGACGTTGTGCGTCGAGCGCAGGTCCGCGGCGAGTTCGTCCAGCTCGTACCGGATCTCCCGCGCCTTGCGGGACAGCTTCTTGCACGTCTCGTGCGCCTTGAACGACTGCTTGGTGAGCTCCTCCAGGACATCGAGCGTGTCGTCGAGGGTGACCTCGGTCTCGTGCTGCGCGTCCATGTCCGCGATGCCGCCGCTGCCCCACCGCTGGATCCAGGCATCACGCTCCGGGCTCGCCGCTACGAGGCCGCCGGTCTTGGACGCGTCACCCACACTGTTCTCCTTCGTACTTGAGGTGCCGGCGGGCGTGCCCGACCCGGGGGAGTCGGCCCGCTCGACTGTGATCGCACCGGCCTCGCCGGGGACCGCCGTGGCCATGCCCATCGCCTCGAACGGCGACACGCGCGGCTCACCGGTACCCGGCACCGTGCCCGGTGCGATGGTTGTGACCGTGGCGCCTGTGCCGGTGACCGCGGCCGGTGCCGTCGCCGGGGTGACCGGCGGGGCGGTCGGCTTCGGTGGCGCGGTCGGCGCCGTGCCCGCCCCGGCCGGGGCCGGGCTGGGCACCGGGACGGGACGCGTCCGCATCCGGGCGCGCTTGCGGGCCCTGGCCTTGGCGGTGTTCCAGCTGCCGCCCTTGGCCGGTGCCGTCGCCGCCGGACCGGTGGGACCGGTCGCGGCCGGACCAGCGAGCTTGGTGCCCCCGGCCGCCGCCGTGGTCTTCGAACCCGACTTCTTCTTCGGCTTCTTGACCTTGACCTTCGTCATCACCGGGGACAGCTTCCTGCGACGGCGCTTGAGACGCTTCTCCGCCGTCTCATGGATCGCCTCGCCCAGCGTCGTCCGGCCGCGCGCCGCCGACTTCATGGCCCCGAGGACCTTCCGGCTGTACTCGCGCTTGAATCGGCGGCACTTGCCGCAGCGGCAGCCGTACTTGTCCATCGCCGCGAACGTGCCGTGCGCGATCCCTGGCGTGAGCGTGACCTTCTTGCCCTTGCGGGACTTCCCGCCCGGCGTCTTGTGTACGGGACCGACCGGGCCCGTACCGCCGCGCTTGGACGACTTCTTGCCCTTCTTGCCGCCGCCCTTGCCGGGCGCCGTCGTGCCGGAGCCGCCGGGGCCGGTCTTGCCCGATCCCTTCGACTTCGACTTCGGGCCGGTGCCGGAGGTGGTGGTGCCGGGCTTCTTGCGCAGGATCCCGGACGGGCCGGTCGTCCCGCGCGGCGACTTCTTCGTCCCGCTCTTGGGACCCGAGGCCGTTCCCTTCCCGGAGCCGGGGCCCTTCGCGCCGGCCGTGCCCGTCCCGGCCCCGGTGCCCGAGCCCTTGCCAGGGCTCTTGCTGCCGGGTCCGGTCTTGCCGGTGCCCGAACCGGAAGCGCCGGGCCCCCGCTTCGTACCCGTCCCGCCGGCGGAACCGCCGGAACCGGTGCCGCCCGGGCCGCGCCTGCGGTTCGTGCTCGAACCGCCACCAGCCGACCCGGACCCCGAGCCGCCGGGACCGCGCTTCCTCCCGCCGCCACTGCTGCCGCCCGGGCCTCCCGAACCACCGGAGCCGGACGAACCCGGGCCGCGGTTGTTCTTCTTCAGGCTCAAGCCGGGGCCGCCGCTCTGCGAAGTACGCCGCGGCGAGTTCACCCCGGAACCCCTGCCGCCCGAGCCGGATCCGGAGCCGCCTCCGCGCCCGCCCCGGCCACCGCCGGAACCGCCTCCTGAGCTGCCCGGCGACCTGGTCGTCGGCGCGTTGCGCCTGCCACCGCCCGAGCCGTTGTACGGCCCGCTGCCGCCCCGCGAGGACCGGCCGGGACCGGAGCCGCCGGAGCGCCCTGCCGGACCGCCGGGGCCGGACTGGAGCGACTTGCGGCCCCATTCGTGGCTGGGCTGCACCTGCTTCTTCGACCCGCTCCCGGAGCCGTCCTTTCCCGTGGACGCGGTCTTCGCGACCGCCTCACGCTGCTCCCGCGACTCCCGTCGTCCGGCGATGGCGCTGTGGATGCCGCGCATCGCGGCCACCGACACCGCGAGGATCGCGGCCAGCGACAGCGCGCCCAGGCGCGGCGCGGCGGACTGCGCGGTCTCGGACCGGAACGTCGCCGGGACCGTCTGCGAGGCCTGCGCGGGGGCCGGATCCGCCTCGGAGTCACCAGTGAACGGGGCCCCCAGGCCGGGTTCGGCGAGGGCCGTGAGGGTGTCCAGCGGAGACGTCCGGATCGCGAGTGCAAACGGTTCGTTGGAGTCCTCGGAGGCGTCGGTGGGGGCCGCGAACGGCACATCGGCGGGGCCCGGATCGGGCGTCTCCGGAGGGGTTGCGGCGGGCTCGGTGTAGCCCACGCGGGGGAAGTGGATCAAGTTGTTGGGGCCGTCGTCGTCGGCCATGACGTCTCCCTCTCGGAGTTGACAGACGGTCACCGCCCGGGGCACCCTCGCGCGCGCACGACACGCGCGCACATTGGGGGCCGCCGGCCGGCGAGGTAGGAGCGGTGATGAAGAAGAACTTCGTCACCCTCCGTTGCGCTTGTAGAAGTCGTGCAGCGTCGCGGTGAGCGCGCGCCACAGGTCGGGCTTGCCGTCGCGTTCGGCCTGGCGGGCCAGAGTCCGGCACGCGTCGTACCAGACCCCGGCGCGCTCCTGGTCGTTGGTGGCCTCCGCGATCCGCGCGTTCCAGTGCTTCGCACGGTTTTGCGTCTGCCGAGGCGTCGTCAACGCCGCTCTCCTCCGTTCGGGAAGTAGTCGTTGATCGTGCTGGTCGGGGCGGCGTGGTCACCGCCGGAGGCCATCGGCCACTGCCCCCAGGGGCTGTCGGGGGAGACGAACTCCGCCGGCCGCGCCTGGGGGATCTGGCCCGGGACCTGCTGGGTCGGGCCGCCGGTCAGCGACGTCACCGACTTCTCCAGGGACTTCGCGACCGCCGCACCTGCGGCGGCCTGGCGGTTCTGCTTGCGCTCAGCCTTCCGGGCCGCCGCCACCGCCCGGCGCTGAGGGAGCTCCAGGACCTCGTTCTTGTAGGTCGCGTACAGCGCCTCCGCGGAGCTCGCCGCGCCCTCGGATGCCTTCTGCATGGCCTTGACCTGCCGCGATACCTTCCAGGCCCGGAGCTTCCTGGACATCCAGCGGTCGCCGTCGATCTTCTCGTTCTCGAGGCGGCGGCGGATGATGTCGGCGATCTGCCCGTACTGCTGGGCGTCCTTCATGTGCTGGTCGCGCATCTGCGCGGTGAAGGCCCGCAGGCCCTCATCCGTGAACAGCTGGTTGATATCCATGAGCTGGGGTTTCTCCTTCTCGGGGCCGGGGGGATCTGGCAGGGTTTGGGGTGGCGTTTCGGCGCCTTCACCGCGCTCCCGAGGCGCTGACTTCGTCTCGGGGGCCGGTGGAACCGTCGAACCGCTCGTTTGTGCAGGTCACTGCTCCGGGCGGTAGCCGCCGGCGAGCAGTTCGGCCGCCTCCTGGCGGTACTTCGAGGCCGTGTCCGTGGAGGACACCGCCGTCTCGCGCTGGACGTCGGCGATCGAGACCACCCGGCACAGCGCGGGCTGGATTTCGTCCGGACCGAGGCCGGCCATCACCAGGCCGCCCGCGAGCGCCATGCGCGCGACCTTGCGAACCGCCCGCTCGCGCGGGAGCAGCTTCGCGGCGTCCTCGATTTCGACCGCGCGCCGCTCGACTTCGGCGGCGGCGAGCCGCGTTTCGGCAGCGGCGAGTTCGGCTTCGGCTTCACGCTTGCGGGCCGCCTGCGTGTTCGCGTCGGCGGTCGCGATGCGCTCGGCTTCCTGCGCCGCCAGACGGTCAGCTTCGGCAGTGCGGCGGCGCGTTTCGGCAGCGGCCTTCTCCGTTTCGGCAGCGTCCGCGTCAGCTTCGGCAGCAGCCTTCCGGGCTTCGGCGATGCTCTTCGTCTCGATCGCCTGAGCCTCCGCCGCTGCGACCCGGTCGGCCTCCGCCGCGAGCCTCCGCTTATCGGCCGCCTGGCGCTCCAGCTCGGCTGTCTCCAGATCGGCGGCGGCCTTGGCCTGGCGCTCCTGAGCCTCCTTGCGCTCCGCCTCCGCCTCACGGGCGCGGGCTTCGGCGACGACGGCCGTCTGCAGTGCCGCCTCCTCCAGCTCAGCGGCCCGTTCTGCGGCGCTGACCTGGGCTCGGGCGTGCGCGCGGGCCTGGCCGGTCTGGCCGTCGACCTCAGCGCGGACCGCCTCCACCTTGCCCTTGGCGCGCAGGCGTTCGGCGGCGGACTCGGCCTGGGCGACCTCGCTGCGCGTCTCCGCGTCCAGGCGCCGGCGCTCGGCTTCCTCCTCACGCTCCTGAGCTGCCTGTTCCTGCTCATCGGGCATGGCCAGGGACTGGGCGACGGTGTAGCCGTACGGGGCCATCGTCATCGGCAGCAGCTCATCCTCGGACGCCTTGGACAGATCGCCGTCGTGCTTGCGCTTGAGCCACAGCTCGTAGGCGATGAGCTCCTGGTCCCGGCGGATCATCTCCGGGTAGGAGGTGATGCCCCACAGCCGCATGCGGCGGAAGATCCGGGGCGTCGCCACGGGGGCGAGGATCCACCGCAGCCACGGGATCGAGTCCCGTTCGGCCTGGTCAGGGCGGACCATGCGGTCGATCGAGGTGCGCCCGATCTCCACGACCGTGATGAAGAGGATCGGCACGACGCCGTGGGCGCCGGCGGCAACGTAGTCGAGCAGCCGCCAGGCCCCTTCCGGGGCGCCGGACGCGGCGTTGAGGATGACCGTCGCGCCGGTCAGCAGCCACACCGGGTAGCGAATCCAGCTGATAGGGCGCTTGAGCCAGGCCATCAGCAGGTCGACGGCGATCATCACCATGATGCCGACGTCGACGCCGACCGCGAACAGCTGGCCCTTGCCCAGCGTGCCAAAGCGGAGCTGCTTGAACGCGAAGTCCGCGACGTGCTCGAAGCTGAGGTAGAGGCCGATGCCCGCGAGGGCGAGCGCGGCGATCACGATCGCTCCGGCAGCCCACTTCTGGCTCCCGGTCAGCTTCCCCGGGGAGTGCTTCGTTCCGGTTCCGCTTTCTGTCTCCGAAGCGAAGTCCGGCGCGTCCGAAACGGTGCCGGGCGTTCCCGAAACCGGCTTGGGCGTTCCCGAAACGGCGGCCGGTGAAGCCGAGTCGGGGTTGGGGTCGGCCGCGGTTCGCGGCCAGTCGGTGATCGCCATGAGGGCCTCCGGAATGAGTCGTTCAGGGTGTGGGCGAAACGGTGGGGGCCGCTCCCGAAACGCGGGCGGCTGCTCCCGAAACGGCGGTCGGTGGGGCCGAAGTGGGCCCCGAGGGGCCGTTGCCTTCCCGGAGCGGGCCGTGCCGAAAAGCCCGCTGCCCGTGGTGCGGGCGGCGGGTCCGGGGGTGTGCTGGGGGGCGGGCTCGAAACTGTCCGTGGCTCCCGCCGGGCGGGAGCGAAACGGGACTGTCCGACTCCCCGTCACCGCCCGATCCGGTCCGCCGTGGTGCGGCGGGTCGGTGCGAGCGGATCAGGCAGTCGTCAGGCCGTGATCGCGAGGGGACGGTGCGGGCCGATGACCCGGCCGTCGGGGAGCAGGTCGCCGGTGTCGTCGAAGACCAGCACGGCGTTGCACAAAAGGCTCCAGCCCTGCTCCGGGTGGGCGGCCACGACCTGCGCGGCCTCTGCGTCGGAGCTGTCGGCCGTCGGGCAGTGCGGGGTGTGCGTGCACAGCGAGTCCGGCAGCCGAGTGATGCTGGCGTCGATCGTCGCGGTGTCGAGCGGGGTGGTCGTCGTGCCCATCAGGGCCTCCCTGGGCTGTCGGTCCGGGCTGTCCGGCTCCCCGTCACCGCCCGTCCCGGCCGCCAACGTGCAGCGGTCGGTGCGGGCGGATCAGGCAGCCGTCAGACCAGATTCAGGAGGCGTTGCGGTCCTGGCGGGCGGTGCGGCGCCTGATGCGGCGGCGGTCGGCCTCGGACATGCCGCCCGAGACGCCGTGCGTCTGACCGGTCTCCAGCGTCCAGGCCGCGCACCTCTCCAGCACGGGGCACCTGCGGCACACCGCCTTGGCCTCATCAATCTGAAGGAGGGCCGGGCCGGTGTTGCCGATGGGGAAGAAGAGCTCGGGGTCCTCCTGGGTACAGGCGCCGCGGACCCGCCAGTTGCTGTTGACCGGCAGGTCGGCAGCAGGGGCTTGGGCGGCGCGCGTCGCCTGGACGGTGGCTACGATGACGGAGCGGTTCATATGGGGCCTCCCATAGGTCCGTTGCGTACGAGACAGCCCCAGGGCGGCCACCCTGGGGCTGTTCGCGTGGTGCGGCGGCCGGACGGCCGGAGCGGGGTGACATCCCGACGCTCTCCGCCGGCCCCGCCGGTGAGGGCGGGGACGACGGGCAATGCCGGAGGTCAGCGGCGCTGCCGCTTCGACTGGCGTTCGCGGTGCGCGTCCTGGAGCCCGGCGAACCGCTCGTGCAGCGGGCCGCCTTCCGTGCACTGCTGTCCGGCCTGGCAGGCCGCGCAGCTGGTGGTGTGCTCCTCGGAGTCGGCGAACGCTTCCATGTAGCGGACGAACAGGTCGTCCGCCGGCGGCTTGGTCATCAGCGGCCGACCCTCCCCAGCGCTGCGAACAGCTGCCGCAGGGCCTTGCAGGCGTCGCAGGTCCAGAAGGTGACGCCGAACCAACCGCCGCAGTCGGCGCACTGCAACCCGCCGCCGTTCAGCGGAAGACGGACCTGACCGGCACCGGCCTGCGGGATGACGAGGCGCAGCAGCTGGCCCTCGGTCTCGTCGGGCTCGGGGCCGCGCTCGTTGTCCTCGCGCTCCAGATCGTCGATCAGTCCGCCAGCTAACCGAGCGGATGCCAAAATGCTCTTCACAGGGCCTCCCGATAGGTCCTTGACGGCCTCAGGGGCGCAATCCCTGAGGCCGTCGCCTTCCTGGCTGTCGTACGAGCAGCCACGGCCCCGGCCGACCCGATTACCTCGGGCCGGCCGGGGCCGTGGTCGATCGTGCGGAAGCTGGTCAGACGGCGCCGGCCGGAAGAGCGCGGGGCACGAAGTCCTTCGCCTTCTGGAGGATCGGCGCGGGAATGCCGTGCCGGACTCCGACCTCCTCAACCTCTGCGTCGCTGAGGCCGTAGTACGTCGAGGCACCGTTCACGTAGATCGACAGCGCCTCGTAGTTTTCGTCCGGGAGGACACCGCCGTTCTGCGTGACGATGTCGGCGAACTGCGGAAACGCGCAGTTGAGAACCTTGAAGGCGTACTCCCTGTCCTCCGGCCCGGGCCCGCCCGTGCTGGCCTCACCCGCATCCGGCTGCTTCCGGACCCACCGAGGACGGGCCTCCAGCTCGGTGACCCGCTCCTCGGCACGCGCCGCCCGGGAGTTGGCGATCTCGTACGCGCCCTGCGCCGCCTCCCGGGTGAGACGAGCTTCGCTCAGTTCGTCGGTCAGGCGCTGTACCTCGCCGTCCTTCGCCTCGACACTCGCGACCTGGGCGACGACTTCCTCCTCGGCACGAGCGAGCTTGTCGCGTAACGCGTCTGCGGTCGCGCGTCGTACAAACGGCAGCTTCATGCGGCGGTCCCCTTCATGTTGCTGGTCAACTCGGCTGGTCGTACGAGCAGCCACGGCCCCGGCCTCCCCAGTTCGCGGGGTGGCCGGGGCCGTGGTCGTTCGTCTCGGTGTGCGGGTCAGGCGGCTGACGCGGCCGACTTCCTCTGCGCGTACTGCTTGCCCAGTTCGGCCTGGCGCCGGTCGTGCGCCTCCATGTGCTGCGGTGCCAGCGGGAGCTGGGGGCCGCGGAACTCGGAAAGCGATCCCGGGATCCGGTCCGCGCAGCGGTTGTTCGCCGTCTCGACTGCCGTGCCGCCGTGCCTGGCCCACTGCGCCTTGCGGACGGCCGGCGCCGTCTGCTTCCGCGCGGTGCGCTGCTCCTGGCGCTCCTGCTCCTTGAGGGCCTCGCGGCGGGCGGGCTCCTGGTTGAGCGCGAGGACGTACCGGCGGGCGAGGATGCCGCCGTCCGTGCAGTGCCGGCCCCCGACGCATCGCGTGCAGCCCTTGCGGTGGGCGAGGTAGGACTGGCGGGCCGTCTCCAGCGTGACCTCCGCCTTGATCCGGGAGACCGGAGCGGCCGGTGCCGGGAGCGGCTTGTAGAACTGCTGGGCGGCGCGCCGGTTCTCCTGCGGCATCGCGTCGCGCAGCAGCCGGTTCTGCCGGGCCTGCCAGCGCCGGACGTCGATGTCGACGACCACGAGCTGGTCACTGCCGGGGCAGGTGACGTGCTTCTCGCCCTCCGCGACCTTGTCGGAGATGCAGTGCTCGCGAATCTTGAGGACCTTGTCGCCCATGATCCGGCGCCAGGTGCGGCAGTCGGGGCAGGCAATCGACTTCGCCTCGCCGGGCCGGACGTTGAAGTCCTCCGGGGCCATGCTGCTGAGCTTGAGCGCCTCACGGCGGTTGGTGTTCCTGGTCCGGACTCGGCCGGGACGAATGCGGGGCATCAATGCCTCCTGACGTGGGGGATCGGGGTGCGAGTGCTGCCTTCTCTGCCGCGCCAGGCCCGGCCTTTCGGCTAGTAGTCCTGGCGGACAGACAGCGCAGCAGCGCTGTACGAGGTGGATCTGTGGTGCTCGATATTCGGTACAGGCGCCTCCGGCCGGGGGAGCTCGGCTCACCCCACTGCCCCGCTCTGAAGAACGGTGACTCCTGCTGTTTTGCGGTAGTGCTGAGCGCGTAGCCCCTGCTCAACGGAGCGTTAGGGCTATCGCTATCGCCTAGTAGAGACCACGCGGAGGCGTGGAGTCAATAGCGATAGCTCTATTCGTGCCGATCAGTTGTGCCTGCCCATCGCGGCCTGATAGAGCTATCTCTAGAATCAAGACCGAGCAGCACTTCGAGAGGTGGCATCGATGCCCGCTTCGTACCGCGACATCGCCGCTGACCTGCGGCAGCAGATCAGCGTGGGGCGGTACGTTCCGGGCGACAAGCTCCCTATGCTGACCGAGCTCCAGGATCAGTACGGAGCTGGCTACCAAACGGTGCGGAGCGCCATCGCCCTGTTGGAGCAAGAGGGTTTGGTGATGGCGGTACGCCGAAGAGGCACCATCGTTCGCGAACGTCCGGAGAAGAGGCGCATCACCCGGTCGCGCGAAGTCTTCCGAGACGAGATCGGCTACTACTTCGACCCGACCGCCCAGCCGTGGGTGGCCCTGGAGACTCCCACCGTCCGATGGGGCGTCGTGCCGGTTGACCTTGCAGCCCTGATGGGCCTCGGCGCCGGCTCCGAAGTACTCATCCGAGATCGGGTGATGGGTGATCCGGAGACCAGGAAGCCCAAGCAGCTGGCGACCAGTTACCTGCCGGCGGAGCTCGCTCGAGGAACCCGCCTCGCCGAAGCTGACACCGGCCCAGGCGGCATCTACGACCGGCTGGAAGAGATGGGCCATCGCCCCCTGGAGTGGAGTGAGGGCGTTTCGGCCCGCATGCCTTCTCCTGAAGAGGCCGAAGCTCTGGACCTGCCAGTCGACGTCGGCGTTCCGCTCCTGCGGGTCGTGCGCGTCACAACCTCGCCCACCGGTGGGGTCGTTGAGGTCAATGACACCAGGATGAGCGCCGAGGAATTCGAGATCGGCTACTCCATCCGTCGCCACGCCAGTGCCCGACTCTCGGGTACCGACGATGACGGGGGCGAAGAAGACCACTGAGTAACACCTCCCTGACCGGGCTCAACTGCTTGCAGTCCGGTTCTAGGTCTGAGGGAGGCATCAGTTCCAGATCTGACATGTGGCCGGACGAAGTGGCCACATCAGCCACAGGATTGGGGCGGGATGGCACAGAAGCCAAGGGAGTTGACGCCTTGGGTGTCGCCCTTGCACAACTGGGGTTACGAACTGCGTGAGCTCCGGAAGCTGCGCAGGTTAAGCCTGCGCGATCTGGCTGAGCGGGCGATGCTTGACCACAGCCACCTGGCACGATTCGAACGTGCCCAGAGGAAGGCCGACCGCTCCCAAGCCGCACTGCTGGACCGGGTCTTGGGTGCGAACGGCATGCTGTTCCGCCTGTGGGAACGGATCGATGACGAGCGTGGCCATGTGGCCAATCCGTCGGTCCATGTGGCCAAGTCGTCTGTTGATCTAGCTTTGGGGTTGCCGGACCAGGCAGCTTCGGACGGTGAGGGGATCTCTATCCCGTGTCGTCTGAATGATGGGTCGGTGGTTTGGGTGGCTCTGGATCGGCGTGCGCTGCTGCGCACCGGGGTGGGGCTCGGGGCTGTGGCCGCCGTCGGCGCTGGTTCGCCGGCCGTAGCGGACTCGGGTGCCGTGCCGGGCCTGGTTCGTAAGGCTCGGGCAGCGTCCGCGTACGGTTCGACGCCGGTGGAACACCTGCGCCGTACGCGCCGCCTTTTGATCGACAACGACAATCTGCTCGGGCCGCGCCACGCCCTCCAGGCGGTCCGCGACCACATCCAGGTCATCCAGGAGCTGCGGCGCGAGGCCACGGGTGCCGACCGGCGGGACCTGATGGAGCTCCAGACGCAGTACGGCGAGTTCCTCAGCTGGCTCTACCAGGACCTCGGCAATCCGAAGGCGGCCTCGCACTGGCTGGACCGGGCGATGCAGTGGTCGCAGACGGTCGGTGATGCCGACCTGAGCACGTACGTGATGGCCCGCAAGGCCCAGCTGGCTGGCGACACGGCGGATTTGGTCGATGTGGTCGATCTCGCTGAAGCCGCCCAGCGCATGGCGCGGCCGCGGAGCCGGCTCGCTGCCGTCGCTCGGACGTACGAGGCCTACGGGCACGCGCTGCGTGGCGACGCTGCCGAGAGCGAGCGGGCCATCGACGATGTCCGCAACGCCCTCGATGGTGCGGCCGCCGACCCGACCCCGTGGGGGGTGTGGCTGAACGCGTCGTACGTGGAGATCCATCGCGCCCAGGGCCTGGAGGCCCTCGGCAAGCACGACCAGGCCGCGGACGGATTCGCCGCCGCGATCCGGCTGATGCCCGAGGGCTACCACCGTGACCGTGGCGTCTACATGGCGCGGCAGGCAGTCGCCCTGGCCGGCGCCCGGACTCCGGAGCAGGCCGCGACGATCGGCATGCACGCACTGACCGTTGCTGCGGACACCGGCTCGGGCCGGATCACCAACGAACTCGCGCGGCTCGACAAGGCGTTGATCCCCTGGCAGCGCGTGCCTGAGGTTGGTGAGTTCCGCGCCGCCTTCGACTCCATCCTCGTCCACGAAACAGAAACGGACCTGACCTGATGACCGCCCGCCCGTACGTCATGCTGTCCGCCGCCATGTCGGTCGACGGCTATCTCGATGACACCAGCCCCGAGCGGCTGCGCCTGTCCAACGCGGAGGACTTCGACCGCGTCGACCAGGTCCGCGCCGAAAGCGACGCCATCCTGATCGGCGCGAACACCATGCGTCGGGACAACCCGCGTCTGCTGGTGAACAGCGCGGAACGGCGTGCCAAGCGCGTCGCCGATGGCAAGCCGGAATACCCGCTGAAGGTCACGGTCACCGCGACCGGCGACCTGTCCGCCGACCTCAACTTCTGGCACCACGGCGGCGACAAGCTGGTGGTCACCGTGGACGGCGTGGTGGAGAAGGTGCGCAACACGCTGGGCGACTTGGCCGACGTCGTCGGCGTCGGCCCCGAACTCGACTGGGGCCTGGTCCTCGATGAGCTCGGGCGCCGCGGCGTCGGCCGGCTCATGGTGGAGGGCGGCGGCACCATCCACACCCAGCTCATGGCGCAGAACCTCGCCGACGAAGTACACCTGGCCATCGCCCCACTCCTGGTCGGCCAGCCGGAAGCGGCCCGTTTCCTCGGTGCCGCCGCCTACCCGGGCGGGACGACCGCCAGGATGAAGGTGCTGGAAGTCCGCGCGATCGGTGACGTCGTATTCGTGCGCTACGCCCCCAAGGAGCGCGGCTGATGTACGCGCCCGACCGAGACCAGGACCTGCGCTGGACGCAGTGGGCGGCCGATGTGGCCGCACTGCGCCCTGTTTCTGCAGACGCCTACTCGGTCGGAGCGGGTATCGCCCACGACGACAGCACCGAGCTGCCGGATGGTCATGCCCGCGCATTTGGGGTGACATTCGCCGGTGACATCCGGATGTCACCGGCGAATGTCACCAGACAGGGAGTCACGTCGCATGCCACGCTGACCGCGTCCGCGCCTGCTGGTAGAGGAGCTCTGGTGGCTGACGACTGCGTCTCCCGAACGTCGGCTCCGTGGTCTCAAGGCGGTGTCGGTCGGAGCGTTTGTACGTTCCTACCGGAAGACCCTCTTCCTGGTGCATCGGACGTTGATCGTGAATGCTGTTCTGGTCCTCTGCTTCCCGCCAGGCGGGCGGTCGGCTCGGAAAGTTGCCCGCCGGGCGGGAGGTCAGGCGAATCCGGCATAACCCTCTTGGCGAATCCGGAGAATTCTGTTCGGATCATGGGCACTACAAGCGCGACCTGCGCGTTTGTAGTCAACAGCGGACCGAAGACGTTACTGGGGAGGTGCGGCGAACGGATGGGCCAGGTGCCGGGGAGCGTCGTCGTGCGTCGTCTCCGTGTCGGTGCGGCGTGGCCGCAGTGCACGGAGGGCGGCCTGGAGGGTCGGCTCGTAGTCCTTCGGGTCCCAGCCGGCCGGGGCGGTGACCTTCGTGCGGAGTCGCTCCGGGGTGCCGACGCGGCGGATCTTGCAGTCGACGAACGGGATGAGCCCGTACCGACGGGCGTGCAGGAGGACCGGCTTGCCGGTCTTGACGATGTCGATGACCTCGAGGCGGGCGACTTCACCCAGAAGGTAGACGTGGCCGTTCGCGCCGCGTTTGGTGGGGCCGACGACGACCAGGCCGTCGAAGGTGGGCGCGAGTTCCTTCCACTTCTGTGCGTAGTTCTCCGGGGTGAAGACGTCGTCGAACTGCAGCAGCTCCACGCCGGGGAGCCGGTGGCGGATCTTCGCGAGTCGTTCGTCCCACTGCGGACGTCGCGCGATGTGCGGCGAGGCACAGATGTAGACGCGGACGGGCTCCTTGGGCTTCCGGGCCGCGCGGATCTTCTCCATGGCGGCGATGTACGCGCGTTGCTGCGCGGCCGTCGCGTACGTGGCCGGGAGGATGTCCGCGGGGGAGTCAGGCATGCCGCTCATCTTGCCCTGAGCCACCGTCAGACCAGGTTCCAGCACCGCGAGATGCCCCTTTCACACGCGCCTCGCCGACTCACCTACGCCCCCCTCTTCGCGGAGCGTGATCAAGGGGGTATGGTGGCTGCGATCAAGATCTATCTGAATATGGAAAACCCCGGCGCCTTGGTAAGCACCGGGGGTGTAGAGAACCTGGTTAGGAGGTCCTCGGTGTTCATGGCACCACTGTACCCGTGGGCCTTCGCCCGCACACAAGATCCCCGCCGTATCCGCGATCACTCGCGATGCACGTCAGCGGGGCTTTCGCGCGTTCCCGCACATCCCGACCAGCCCTCCGCAGAGGGGGTTGAGATGACCTAGGTCTGGGGCGGCTTCGCCGCCGGGACGCTCAGCTACCCAGGTGACTCGCAATCACCCCGGCTGGCGCCCCATCTGTCTCCGGAGGGTTTCGCACGCCCTCTGAAGGGATTGTCCGTCCGGTTCGCACCCGGTCGAACAGTTCGATCTCTGGTTCTAGCCGAACCACGAAGCACCACGAGGGGCTTCGCCATTTCCACCCTCATAGAAGGAGGACGTCGTCATTCTGCACGACCGCGCGGGCTTTCGCCAGCCCGCTTATGCCTGTTTCGTGCGCTTTTGTGTGCCCACGGCGTCCCGTGTGACGCAATCTCACAGCCCGATTCACCCGGTACGTCCCGCTGTTCGGGACGGTTTCCCGAACTCGCACCCGTCCGGCGTCACACCGGACGCGATCACGACACCTGTAGCAGGTGTGCACCCCTCCGTCCCAGCTCCCGCCGCGCCCGCGTCCCGAACCGTCATCCACAGGCTTGCCGCCGCTCTCCGGAATCTATCCACAGGTGACCTGGTCCATGGTCGCCGGATGGATCATGTCGTGACGTCCCTTCGGGGTGGCCGGTGAGCGCCGTGGCGGTGCCGGCCGCCGCGATGATTCCCGCCGCGCGTTCGTCGGCCGACGACGTCGCGGTCGCTGTGCTGCCCGCGACGCTGTACGTGCCGGAGGCGTCCCAGTGGCTGTCGACGTCGACGGGCCGGATCGCGCCGGAGGGCTACTCGTGGATGCAGGCGGTCCACTGGGTCGCCGGGTCCGGGCTGTACCGGCCGCGGCAGTACCGGTCGCACGGGCCGCGCTCGTTCGGGCCGACGACGGTGCGCGTCGCCCAGGAGCTCGCGCAGCTCTTCCCGTGCCGTCCGGGCGTCGGCTACCTGGTGCGGCGCACCGGCCTGTCCGAGCGGTCGGTGGAGTACCACCTGGGGATGCTGCGGGAGGCCGGGCTGCTCGCGTACATCGTGCGCGGGACCCGGGTGTCGGGGGAGACGGCGCAGGCGAGCGAGTTCGCGCGGATGGTCCCGGTGGCGTTCGACGCCGCGCTGGGGATCCGCACGGTGCTGCGGGATGAGGACGCGCCCGCGTACACGCGTGCGGTGACCGGGATCGCGGAGGCCGGCCGGGAGCTGATGGCGAAGCTGGCGAAGAAGGCCGCCCGGAAGGTCCGCAAACCGCGCTCGAAGTCGTCGTCGAAGGCCCTGGCGAAGGGTGCCCGGAAGGGTGCTGAGCAGGGGGCTGTGACGGCTGTTTCGGATAAGGTCCGTTGCACCCCAATGCAGGTCGGTACCTCAGGTCTTTCCACTGCGGGTACTACTTCCCTCCCCCCTGAGAGCAAGCTCGGTTCCGGGGTCAGCAAGTCCCCGACCCCGAAGAAGTCCAAGGCCAGGGCCGGCGGCCGCCAGAAGCTGAACACCGTCGGACGTCGCTTCCAGCTGGCCCGCGAGCTCACCCAGGAGCTGGACTGGCTGCGCGGCTGCTCAGTACCGCGGATCGCCTGGGTAGCCCGGAACGTCGCTGATGCCGGATGGACCCTCACCGACGTGAAGGCCTGGCTGCACTTCCGCGGCGAGGCGGCCCACGTCCGTCGGGGCTCCGGCTTGCTCGCCGTGCTTCTGACCAACGCGGAGAACGTCCTGGACACCCCCGCCAAGCGCACCGCTGCGATCGAGCAGTGGCGCGGCGCCCAGGAGGCCGCCCGGCGTGACCGCATCCGACAGGTCCGCGCCCGCACCGAGCGCTACGACGGTGACTGGCAGGCCCCGGTCCGCCACTCCGTACGCCTCGAGGTAGAGGCCGCGTTCGCCCAGGTCAGGGAACTGGAGCACGGCGGCCGCCGCCAGGACCAGGACCACGTCGACGACGGCCAGGACGCAGGCCTGGAGCTGGGGCCCGAAGAGCTCGCCGCGCTGATCGCCACAGCCGAGGGCGAGCTGATGCGGGGCGAGACGACGCTGGTCACGGGCTTCGACAAGGAGACGGCACTGCGGATCTTCGGCGAGGACCTGGTGCGCCGCGCCCACCAGATCGAGCGCCTCGCCCAGAGCTCGCTGACGACCATCCGATACCGGTAGGAGGCCCACATGACCGAGATGATCAACCCTGCCGAGCAGACCAGCGGCACCACCCCGGAGGTGTCCGGCATCGACCTGGCCCGGGTTGCCCTGCGCCAGGCCCGCGAGGCCGCCAAGAAGCGCGGCGACAGCGAGACCCGCACCCCGCGCCGCCGCCAGCAGACCGTCGTACGGCGCGACGGGCGGGAACCGAGCGGGTTCGCCGCCGTGCTCCAGGGCCTGATGGCCGACCGGGCCTGGGAGGTTCCGGCCGCCGGCGGAACCGTTCTGGACCGCTGGACCGACATCGCGGCCGCCATCTCCCCCCAGCTGCCCAGCCACGTCAGCGCCATCGCCTACAACCCGGCGACCCGGCAGCTGGACCTGCGCCCTGACTCGCCCGCCTACGCCACCCAGCTCCGGCTCATCACCGCCCGGATCATCGCCACGGCGAACCACACGGCTGGCACCGACGCCGTGCACACGATCCGCGTCCTGCCCGCCGGCGCCGTGCCCGAGCGTCGTGCGACGCAGCCCGGTCCGGCGGCCGCGGCCGCGCCCGAGGCGCCGGTGGAGCCCCGGAGGCCGGCGCCCGAGGGCTACCACCAGGCCATTGCCGCGCACCGGTCCGCCGAGCCGCCCAGCCGCATCGACCCGGGCATCGCGGAGGCAGTTACCCGGCAGACCCGCGCGATGCGTGCGCTCAGCCTCCGTGCATTCCCCGAGCCGCCGGACGACGCTCCGGCCGCGATCGAGACGGCCCGTGCCGAGCGCCGCCGCCAGGCCGCGGCGACCGAGGCCGCCGCCCTGCGCCGGGCCCGAAAGGAGCGTGCGGCCCGGGAAGCCGGGACGGCGGCCGCCGTCCCGGAGGCGGGCACGCTGCGGACCACTGCGTGACGTTCTGTGATTGGTAGACCGAGTCGGGGGTGTCGCACAAGCGGGGCGGCAGCAGGGCGCCATGGCACCTCGGGTGCCACCTCCACCGCACCTCTCGTCTACGCGCGCCTTGCTCCGCCTGTTCGGGGCAGCGGAAAGCCCTGTTCAGGGGTGTGTACTGAAAATCTTGAATTCTGTACCCCCCCAGGGTTGACCGTACCCCCCTAGGGGGGTACATTCGTATGCGTAAGGACGACAACAGCAGAGAGGGACTCGGAGATGAAGACCTACCAGATCGAGATCAAGAACGCCGAGAAGGTCGCCGTCAAGAGGTTCAACTTCCAGGTCGACGAGGACACCGCCTACGAGATGTTCGACGAATGGGCCGCCCGCTACGACAGCAGCCACAAGCTGGAGATCAGCGACAAGCGGACCGGACGGTTACTGCTCGAAGGTCGGCAGAGCGGATACGCCGAGTTCATGTGACAGACCAGCCCAGGGGCCGGGGAAACCCGGCCCCTCCTCACGTGGAGGGACGACCATGACGCCCGAACTGAACGATCTGATCGCCGCCCTTCAGCAGCTCGCCGAACTGCCGCCCATCGAGCGGGCGAAGCGCTGCCCCAACCTCATCGACACGGCCAAGGCCGCGCTCGCCCATGAGCGCGGCGCCGCCATCGCCGAAGCCGTCGACAGCGGCGACTGGACTCAGGCTGGGATCGCGCGGGAGTTGGGTAAGTCGCGGCAGAAGATCAACGACATGCTCGCCAGTTACCGCAGTTACCGCCAAGAGCAAGCCAGGGCCGCCGACTGATCTTTGACCGCTCTCTCCCCACGGTCGCCGACCGTGCAGACCCTTGGCGGAGTGTGTCAGCGGAGGCAATCCGGTGCGCTGGTCTGACAGGATGGTGGGCATGGCGAATGAGGCGGGGACGTACGACGCGCGGCTGCGGGACCTCGAGGCGGAAGCCTTCCGCACCGGCCGGACGCTGGCGGAACACAGCGAAGCGCTGGCGACGATCCATGAGCAGCAGCGCACAGCGTTCGGGAACATCGACTCCCTCGCCAACGCCATCGGCGCACCGGGAGACCGGCCGATCGCGCAACGTCTGGACAAGATGGAACGCGTCCTGTTCGCCCTCGCGCGTGCGCAGGGCATCGACCCGGACGCCCTCTGAGCCTGCCCGCATACGGCTGCGGCCCTGAACACCCCGTCGGTGTTCAGGGCCGCAGCCGTTGTACCTGGTCAGATGGTCTGTGGATGCGGTGCCGCAGCGGCGGCATCGAGCGCCTGGCGGTGACGGCGGGCCACAGTGTCCCTCCCGAGCAGGAGTCCGTCGGGGGTGTAGTGGGGCGGGGGTAGGTGACGTTCGACGGCGGCCAGGTAGTTCCACCGAAGGCCGGGGTGGGCGGAGTGCGCGTAGTGGTGGAGGTCGCCGTAGGGGAGCCAGGTGGCGGCGGCGATGGCCGCCAGGGCGCGGCTCTGCGGGTACAGGCGCAGGCAGCGCCCGGCTTCGACGTACGCCGGGGTGCCGGTGCGGTGGTCGGGGTCGAACCAGGTGTGTTCGGCCAGCAGGGACATCCAGGCGAGCTGGGGGTAGAACAGCAGCCGGGGGATGAGCAGGCCGTACAGCAGGGCGGGCCAGCCGCCGGCCGTATACGCGGCCGCGCCGATGGCGGCCAGGGCGGCGGTGCGGTGCCAGGCTCCCGTACCGCGCAGGTGCGCGGCGAGGCCGGCGACGGTGGCGCGGAGGCCGCGCGGGGTGAGCGGGTGGATCAGCGTCAGCGCGTAGGCGGTGCGGGTGGCGTGGGGGCGCAGTCCGGCTCGGCGGAGTTCTGCAAGGTTGGGGTCGCGGTCCAGGGTGGCGTTGGGGTGGTGGTCCCGGACGTGGCGCAGGCGGCGCGCGGGGAGGGGGCCGAGGCCGAGGGGGTGGTGGGCACCGATCTCGGCGAGCAGCTGGTTGGTGCGGGCGGTGCGGGCGAGGACGCCGTGGACGGCGGCGTGGCTGATCTCCTGGAGGTGGCGGAAGTGCACGGCGACGGCGGCGGCCGCCGTCGCGGCCAGGAGGGGGCCGTGGGCGGCGAGCATCCACCAGCCGGTGATCTGTATCCACTGTCCCGACAGCAGCAGGAGCGGGGTGAGGTCGTTGGCGCGGGTCCGCTGGAGGGCTATGAGGCGGCCGGCGTCGGCGGCGTAGGGCCGGTGACGTGCGAAGTGGATGCGGTCGATCTGGCGCAGCGCCACTCCGCTGATCAGGAGGGCTAAGCACACGGGCAAGGGCATGGTCATCCCGGGTGGTGAGGGGCGGGCACCTCCCGCCGACCATCACACAGCGTACTTATTGGTCCACTATTTATTCCCCGGCATCGGTTCCGGAAAGGCGTCAAGGCCCGGCAGGAGGCCGGGCCTTGACGCGGGCTGCGGGTGCGCTGCTACAGGGTGTCGACGGTCTCCCGGATGCGGGTGTCGTCCCAGGCGGAGTCGAGCAGGGAGCGGGCGGCGCTCTCGTAGGTGCGCAGTGCCGCGGTGGCGGAGTCGGCGCCGTTGCCCCAGGCCGACTCGAAGCGGCTGACCCACCGGTCGACGCCCTTGAAGTGCACCGTGCTGCGGCCCTTGGTGTAGTCGGCGTCGCCCTGCTCATCCTCCACGAGGGCGGCGGCCGCGGAGATGATGATGACGTCCACGGCCTGGTCGGCGCGCAGCCGGTCGCGTACGGCCAGGCCGCAGATGACGCCCAGGTCGCGGTGGGATTCGATGAGTTGGAGCAGGCTGCGGGCGTAGTCCTCGCGCAGCAGGTCGCGTTCGTGGGCGATGAAGAGCCGGTTGATGGTGCCGCCGGCCTGGAGCAGCTGCCGGTTGGCGGCGAGGTACTCGCGGCGGCGGGTCAACAGACCGGGGTCGGTGGTCAGGTCGCTGGCGAGGATCCGCTGGGGCTGTGACTGGGACTCGATGAGGGTCTTCACCAGGAGGACCGACAGGCGTGGCACCTCCGAGGCGTAGACCTGGAGGTGGCCGTCGGCGATGGCGCTGTAGTCGGAGACGAGTTCGTGCTCCAGCTGTGCGCGGACCAGGTCGTAGTAGTGCGCGTCATCCATGTCCCGCAGGTTATTGGCCCGCCGGAGCTGGATGAATGCCTTGCGCAGCCAGATGTGCGAGCCGACCAGCGCCATCACGATCACCGTTTCGACGATCAGGAGGGCGTTCTTCGTGGTCCCGCCGGCGGTAAACCAGGCGGTGATCGGGGTGAGGATCCCGATGAGCCCGATCAGGTTCGTGATCGCGGGTGACGCTAAGGCGTCGACGCCCCGCCCTGCAGAGTCGCGGCGCGCTGCAGCCATGAACCCCGTCCCCTCCCTCTACGGCCTTCGGGCCGCGCTGTCTGCTGATGGCCAACGCCCGCCCCCTGGTGGGCGCGGGCACCCCCGAGGCGACCCCGGTGTCAGGTGCGGGGCACCGGGGCGAGGGGGATGTCGTACGTGATGTCCCACCGTTCGGCCGGCACCAGGATGTCCGCGGTCTCCACGGGCCGGCCGCCGGTGTCGTAGTGCGTGCGCTCGATCGAGATCGCCTGCGCTCCGGGCGTCGTGCCGAGCAGCTGCGCCGACTCACGCTCAAGCTGGACGGGACGGGGCACCTCGGTGACGCGCGCGACGGTGACGCCGATCTGAGTCATCCGCTCGGCCACGCCGCGGCCCGCAAGGGGACCGCCCTCGGGCAAGACCACCGGGGTGCCCTTGGTCAGGTCGTAGGGCTCCCAGCTGGTGGCCGTCAGCACGCACCGCAGGTCGGCGAGGACCTCGTAGTCGGTGCGCACGCAGAGCTCGCCCTCCCTGATGCCCAGACGGACAGCAATGGGCGCCGGGGCCGGGACCTTGGCGGTGCTCTCCGCCTCCACGCTCACGGGGGAGCCGGCCGGGGTGAGCCCGAGCGGGCCAGGTGCGGCGGTGGGGGTCAACGTGCGCGGCAGGACGCGGCGTTCGCGCGGGGCGCGGACGAACGTCCCGCGGCCGCGGCCGCGGAAGGACTCCAGCAGGCCCTCGGCGAGGACGATCTCCACGGCCTGACGGACCGTGTTCTCCCCGACGCCGAACTCGTCAGCGAGCGTCGGCCGATTGGGGAGCTTGTGGCCGGGCGGCCAGGTGCCGTCGGTGATGCGGTCCCGGATGGCCTGGGCGACGCGCAGGTACCCCGCCTCCTGACGGTCAGCCATGCATCTCCCTTTGCCCACGGCCTTGTTGAAACGGATTGACAATTTAGTCCACCAATAAAAAAATGGTGGACCAATAAGAGCGCGCAGTAATTGCCAATTCGAATGTGGGTGCAGTGGGCTACGACCGCCACCGGAGAGCCGCCATCCGTACGGCCGCTGAGACGGTCGCCCAGCAGCTCACCGAGGTGACCGGCACCGAGCCCCGCGTCACGGCGGAGCTGGATGCGGTCCGGATCGAGACCGACGTCACCGACGCTGCCTTAGTTCACTGGACGCGGCTCCTGGCCGTCCTCGAACTCGGCACCGAATACGGCGTCATCCGCACCCCCGACGGACAGATCGCCTGGCTGCGCATCGCATTACGACGACAAGGCCCCCGCCCATGAAAACCGCCTCCCCAGCCGTCACCCTGCCTTTCGCGAAAGGGCACGGCTGTGCGAACTCGTTTATCGTCCTGCCCGACCCCCACGGCCGTCTCCGCCTCACCGGCGAAGTCGTCCGCGACCTGGCCGATCCCCACACCGGGGTCGGAGCCGACGGCATTCTGCGCATCGTCCGCTGCGCCGCCGAACCGGAAGCTGCCGCGGTGGCCGGCCGTGCCGAGTGGTTCATGGACTACCGCAACGCCGACGGGAGCACGGGCGCGATGTGCGGCAACGGCATCCGGGTCCTGGCCCGCTACCTCGTGGACACCGGCCGCTGCGAACCGGGCGGCTTCGCCATCGCCACCCGCGCCGGCATCCGGCACGTCGACGTCCCCGCCCGGAGCGACGAGCTGCGAGGACCGGTCACCGTGGCCATGGGCGTCCCCGAGTTTCCCGGTCCCGACCGCATCACCGTCACCACCAGCGGCGCGAAGAGCCAGCCCGCCACCCACGTCGACATCGGAAACCCCCACGCCGTGGTGTTCGTCGACGACCTTGCCGACGCCGGAGACCTGAGCATCCCGCCCGCCGTCGAACCGGCCGGTGCCTATCCCTTCGGGGTCACCGCTGAGTTCGCCGCCGTCCTTGGTGCGGATCACCTCGCGCTGCGTGTCCACGAGCGGGGCGTGGGAGAGACCCGGGCCTGCGGCACCGGCGCCTGCGCCGCCGTCGCCGCCCACCGACGCAACACCGGCCAGACCGGCGCCGCTGACTACCGTGTCGACCTCCCCGGCGGAACCCTGCACATTTCCGTCACGGCCGACGGCGCCATGACTTTGACCGGCCCCGCCGTCATCACCACCGTGGGCACGATCCGCCTTGCCCGGGCCTGGGACACCTTCGGCTGACGCGGGCATCGGCGGCGGGGCAGTGCCGCTACGGGGTGCGGTACCGGTCGTGAAGGATGCTGACGGTGTCGGTCCACGCGGTGTCGGCCTGCTGGGGCAGGTGATGACCGGCGTGGCCGGCCAGCCGCCGGTAGAGCGGGTGCATGGCTCCTGCCTCGGTGGTGATCAGAGCGGTGAGCAGGGCGGGGCGCTGAGGCTTCGCGCTGCGGGGGCGGGCGGTCGGCTTGACCCGCCGTAGCACCTGCTCCTGATCAGGCTCCGGCAGTTCCCCCAGGTCCTTGACCTGAGCACACAGATCGGCGAAGGCCACGGTCTTCCCTATGCGGGCTGCGTGCTCCAGGACGTCGCGGACCGCGTCGGCAAGGCCGGCCGCGTCGAAACGTGCGGGGCGGGAAGCCGCGGGAGGAATGCGCGGCGCCCGGGGTCGCGCCGGCGGCTGAGGGGCCCGCGGTGCGGGTGCGGGGGCGGACTCTGTCGGAGCTGTCCGCCACTCCTTGACCTGGGAGCGCTGGGCGTCGGTGAGCCACGCCGCGGCCTGGTCTGCGGCCTGGGCGAGCTGGCGGCGCTGCTGGGGCGTGACCAGCGTGAACCCATGGCGCTTCTGGACCGCGAAGTTGCCCAGCAGCCGCTGGACCGTCTTCAGTGCCTTGCGTTCCTGGAGG
Source organism: Streptomyces sp. YKOK-I1 (assembly GCF_054660435.1). Classification (NCBI taxonomy): domain Bacteria; kingdom Bacillati; phylum Actinomycetota; class Actinomycetes; order Kitasatosporales; family Streptomycetaceae; genus Streptomyces; species Streptomyces sp. YKOK-I1. The sequence continues at coordinate 15,189 of NZ_BAAGDR010000004.1, read as the reverse complement.
GTCGGTTCGCGCGGTGTGGGCACGCCGACGGCCCGTTCCAGCCTCAGCAGCGCGTCGGCTGCCGCCCTGATCAGGGTGTTCTCTTCGGCGGTGGCCCCGCCGTGTGTCACCTCTTCCGCCCGGTTCAGCCAGCGGCGGATCTCCGTGCGGCTGCGCCCGTCGCCGACCGCCTGCTCGAGGGCCGTCATGACGTCGGCGCGGTCCGGCGAGGGGATGCCGTGCGTCTCGTCACCGGCGGCGCGTACGGTCGGCCGGGGCTGCGGCGCCGCCTTGGGCGTCTGCACACCGATGGGCCGCCGCGTGGTCCGCAGCCGGCGGACTTCTTCGACTGCGGGGGTGACCAGCCCCGCGTCCGTGAACCCGACCTCGTGCAGGTCGAACCACTCGGTGGCGCGGCCATGGCGTTCGGTCCCGACCTGGATCCGGCGGCGGGTGCCGTCGGGAACGAGCTGGATGCGGTTGACGTATCCCTGCCGCAGCAGCACGTCCGGGTCGGACGCCATCTCGGGGCCGAGCACCAGATGGGCCGGGTCCTCTCCCGCCGGTGCGGGCGGGCCGGCCGGCTCGGACAGCAGGACCCGAAGGCCGGCCTGCCCGGCGGGGGTGAAGAGCACTTGCCCGCCGACGGAACCGTCCGCTTCGCGCGGGATGGTGGCCGTGGCGGCGACGTCCTGCTCCGCCATCCAGGCCAGCAGGCCATGCTTGATGTACAGGTGGTCCGCGCTGGAGACCCCGCCCGCCCGCCGGGCACAGGTGGAGGTGTGCTCGGGATCCGGCCCGTGCGCGAAGTGGCAGGCGCGGTCGGTGTAGAGCTTGGTGAAGAGCTGGTGCCCGCACCCGTTCAGCCACTTGCCGCACCAGAAGGTCTGGCCGGTGTGGCGGGCCCGGTAGTCGTCAAGCTCTATCGCTTCCATCGGAAGGACCGCAGGATCCTCGGAACCGGCGTGGCCGATCACTGCCGTCTGCACTCGGCGTCTGTCCAGGGCCATGCAACCTCCAGCCGTACTGGAGACGAGTTCCGTCTCCAGTCGGCGCCCAGCCACGCTGCCGAGCGCTCAACTGGCTGACGATACCTCCCGCCACTGACAACCCCGGGGGACCAAAGACGCCCGGACCGAGCAGCCCGCAACCCTGTGCCGGACCTGCGTGGGGCTGATCCGCGAGAAGGCGTCCGTACGGTGCCGGCTACTCACGCTGTGCGAGGTCCTCAGCCGTGGGCTGGTAGCGGATCTCGTGGGGGTGGCCGCTGTAGTTGACGGTCACCGTGTGCTGCAGGACGTCGTCCTCGGCGTCGTAGAAGACCTGCTCGATCACCAGGCAGGCCCGCTCGGTGGAGATGCCGAAGTCCTGCGCCTCCTGGGCGTTCACGCGCCGGGCCATGGAGCCGGTGGTCACCCGCGCCGTGCCCGGGGGCGCGTTCGGAGGCAGCTCCGCTGTGGCGTCCGGATGCGTCCACGACGACTCGTCTCGGTCCGTCACGACTACCTGCCTTTTGCGAGCTGGTCGACGCGGCCGACAGACAGCCCGAGCTGCTCGGCGACCTTGGCCAGGGTGAGGTTCTGGCGCAGTTCGAGAACGGTCTGCTGCCGTACCGCTTTGGTCCGGGTGAGGGGTTCGGCGATCGCCTCGGTCAATGCGGTCTGCAGGGCACGGGCGGCCTTGTCCCGGTCCACGGGGTCCTTGATGGCCGCGACGTCGGCAAGGGCTCTGTCGAACGCGTCGCTGTTGATGAGGTCTGCCGGTTGCGTGGTCATGCCCCGACTGTAGGGGACTTCAAGATTGTTTTCTAGAGTACCCTTGACGAATTTCTAGGGCGCCCTATAAATTCGGGGTACACCGTCACCTCCGAAGTGGAGAGAGACCATGCAGAGCACCGCCAAGACCCTGGTCAAGCCGACCGCCGTCGCCGATGAGGCGGCCCGTGCCGCCGACCAGGAGGCTGCCGAGGACTTCGCGTGGTGGCTGCGCGCGGCGCTCGGGCTCACCCCCGACGTGCCCCGGTTCCACCAGGGCCGTGACCAGCACCGCCGCGCCTACCAGGCCGTCCGCATCGCCCGTGAGCGGGTCCGGGACCAGGCCGCGCTGGACGGCGACGACGTCATCGCGGCCGGCTACACCGCGGCGGTCGCCTGGCACCGGTTCATCTACCTGGAGAAGGCCACCACCGCCGCCCTGGAGTACGTGCAGGCCCTCAGCCCCTGGGCGTTCTGCCGGTTCCTCGGTGACCTGATGGTGGCCAGCGTGAAGACCGGCACCGCGCAGGACCGGTACTTCTGCGAGCTCGCCACCCGCGTGACCACCGCGGCCCGGATCCGGTCCGAGGTCGCGCCTGGCGAGCGGATCGCCCAGCAGCACATCGAGATTCTGCGCCTGGCGGACAGGCCGCACCTGGCCTCCCCGACCTTGGACCTGAAGGTCGCCCCGTACGGCGTGTGGATCACCTACCGGTGTGAGGCCGGCGCCACGGAGACCACCTGGGAGGCCGCCGTCTCCGGCCACCGCGTCCTGACGAACGGCGTCGTCGACATGGACGGCCGCACCGTCACGCTGCGCAGCGGGATCGACGAGGACGTCACCCCCGACTGGCTGATGGGCCTGATCGAGAAGTACGCCCCGACCTCCTGGTAGTCCCGCCCGAACCCCCGGCCGCGCGCCGGGGGTTCGCCGCTTGCCCGCCCACCTCGTTCCGCACCGGGGAGACATGACCATGGAACTCGCTTCGTCCGCCGTCGCCGCCCTGATAGCGCTGCTGGCGACCGTGCTCGGCTTCCGTCTGCAGGAGCGGTCCGCCGCCCGCCGCGACCGTCTCGCCCAGCAGGTCCAGCAGCGCCAGGAGCTGCGACAGGTGTTCGTGCGCTTCCTCTCCCGGCTCGCCGCGATGCGCCGCCTGCAGCACGAGCGCTCCGTCCTGCGGGAGGCCGTCGCCCCCGAGGGCGACCGGGAGGCGGCCAAGACGGCCGCGCTCGAGGCGCGCACCGCTGTGGGCGAGGCCCTGACCGAGCTCCAGCTGCTGACCGATGACCCGCGCGTCCTGGCGCTCGCCCACCGGGTCGTCGACGTCACCTTCACCCTGCACGAGGCCTCCGACCGGTCCGACCGTGACCGGCGCGCAGGCCTCGCCCGGGCCGCGCACAACGCCTTCGTCGCCGCGGCGGGCCCGCTCGTACGGGCCTGACCCGTCGGGGCTCGGTTGACTCCCTAGCAGCACGATCATGCCCAATGTTCGCGATCCGTACGCGTTTGGTACGCGATCCGTACGGTTTCCGTTATGCTTGAGAGACAGGAGGTGTTCCATGTCCGAGTTGTTCGACCGGGTCGACGCGCTGGTTGCGTCCCGGTCCCCGCTGCCGCCGCCGGCGGAGCGCAAGCGGCTGCGTGTCGCGCACGGCTTGACCCTGGACGAGGTGGCCGAAGCGCTGGAGGTGCGGCGGGCGACCGTCAGCGGCTGGGAGTCCAGCACCAAGGCGACCGAGCCGCGGGGTAAGGAGCGTGAGGCGTACGCCCGTCTGCTCAGTCAGCTCGCGGAGCTCTACCCCGCTGATGCCAACGCCTCAACACCCGTGCAGGACACGGCCGTTCCCGCGACGTTCGCGAGCGCTCCCGCCCCGGCGCCGGAAGCGCGGACTCTGTCCACAGGTCCAGCGCCCGAGGCTGCGGTCATGACGACTGAACAGAACACCCCGTCCCGTCCCGCCACCGCTCCGGCCGCCGCGTCGCGTCCGGCGCCCGCCGCCAGGCCGACGTCGACGTCGCGGCGTCCGGCCGCGCGGAAGGCGGCCCCGGCGAACACCCCGGCCGGTGCCGACCCGCGCTTCGCCAACGGTCCGCTCGCCGTCGTGGACGTCGACGCCGACGGCCAGGTCCTCGCGTACTGCGTCGGCGGCCTGGTCCTGGACGTGCCCGCCAAGTCCCTCCCGTCCCTGGTCGACTGGACCCTCAAGGAGGCCCTGCTCGGCCAGCCGAAGCTGTCCGGCCCGGGCAAGGACGCCGACCCGCTGATCGTCCTCACCCCGTCCGCGCTGGAACGCTACGGTCTGCCCGTCGGCCTCTCCGAGGAAGAGCGGCACGCCGGGCGGATCCCGGAGGGGCACAAGGTCATCAAGCAGCTGGTCCGCGCGGACTGGAAGCTGACCAAGAGGGGTTTCGGGCCGTGGGCGCGGATCTACCGTCCGGCCACCGGTTCGGAGCGGGCCTGCGTGCAGCTGTGCATCCCGTCGTGGAACGCGCTCGATCCCCGCAGCTGGGGCGACGCCGGGCAGTTGGCGCCGGCGGACCTCGCCCGGGTCCTGGGTGTGTACGCGGCGCGGGTGATGACGCCGCGCGGTTCCACCGGCGTCACCAGCCTGGAGCTGATGACCGCCCTCCACCCGCCGACCCGCGCCTCGGAGCCGGACGCTGACGGTCAGCGGCACTCCGAGCACAACCCCGGCAGCCTGGGCAAGGACCCGGTGGACTGCGCGCCGTGCGAGGCCCCGGACAACCACCCGCTCCTGAAGGATCTGCCGCGCTTCCACACGCGGACCCCGGCGGAGAAGCTGTTCGAGGAGGCGTACGACTGGGCGCGGCCGTTCACCGACGCCGAATACACCCGGCGGCACCTGGTGGGTATCGACGTGAACATGGCGTTTGCCGCCGGAGCCAACGGACTGACCGTCGGTCTCGGTGCGCCGACGCAGGTGAAGGCGCCGGTGTTCGATGCGAAGCTGCCCGGCGCGTGGCTGGTGGACCTCAGCCATGTGGACCTGTCGAGGGTGAAGGTCGGCAAGGACAAGTGGGTGGACCTGGACGGCAGTCTGCTGCCGAGCCCGTTCACGCCGTCGGGTGAGCGTCCGACGGGTCCGGCCTGGTACGCGACGCCGACCGTGGCGTACGCGGTGGAGCTCGGCTACGACGTCACGCCGCTCGAGGCGTGGGTTCGCTACGACTCCGGCCGCTACCTGGACTCCTGGTACAACCGGCTGCGTGACGCCTTCCTCGCGACCATGGCCGACCTCGGCGTGCACGCGGACACGGACCCGGCCGACTTCCTGACGGCGATGTCCGGCTGGCGGCAGCGCGACCCGGAGCTGGCGATCGTCGTGGACGCGGTCAAGGGCACCGTGAAGAGCGGCCTGGGCAAGCTGCGCGAGCGGCCCCGGGGCGAGGGCTGGAAGGCCGGTGAGCCGTGGCGGGCGCTGTCCCGGCCGACGTGGCGGCCGGACATCCGGGCGGCGGTCATCTCCCGCACCCGGATCAACCTGCACCGGAAGATCGTCAGGCACGCGGCGTTCACCGGGCAGTACCCGGTGGCGATCCTGTCCGACTGCGTCGTGTACGCGGTCGACGGCGCCAGCCCGCTGGACTTCCTGCCCTACCGGGACGGCAAGCCGCTGCCCGGCGGCTTCAAGCTCGGCATCAACCCCGGCCTGGTGAAGTGGGAGGGCACCCAGGAGCTGCTGTGGGGCGAGGGCGTCCGGGAGCAGTTCAACGCGCCGGAACTCAACTTGGCCCGGTACATCAAGGACGGCACCGTCACCAACGTCGACAACGGAGAGTAGGAGACATGCGAGGCAAGGACGGAACCATGCACTCTGACACGCGCTCCTGGGCGGCCCGCTGGTCGTTCACCACACCATCCGGCGTCACCACCGGAACCGCCCGCGTCGCCTCCTTCGAGGACGCCTTGTCCGCCGTCTCCAGGGCAGCCGAGCAGTCGGTGGCCGGCCTCACCGAGGACGAAGCCGACGCCCTGGACACCCCCTGGAACAGGCTCCTGGCCAGCCTGGAGCTTCACGCCGAACACGGCGCCAGGAGCGCCGGGAACTGGCACTACGCCGCCGACGGATGGGCCGACATCGAGATCACCCACACCACCGACCACCACAGCAGCGGGGAGTAGACCGCGATGAGCCTGTTCGGCGACGGCCTGGACAAGGCGGTGCAGAAGGCGTTCACCCGCCCGGCACCCAAGAACGCAGGCCCGCAGATGCGGTACCTGGTCGACAAGCTCAAGGGCACCAAGGCCGTCGCCGAACTGCTCGGGATGTCCCAGCGGCAGGTGGAACGGTACGTGGCGGGCACGGCCAAGCACCCCCGCAAGGACCTCGCCGCGCGCCTGGAGAGCGAGGTGAAGAAGCGGTGGCAGCCGCAGATCCGGGCAAAGGCCCGGCAGAAGGCGGCGACCACCGGCGGCATCGTCATCGACACCCGTGCCCGCCTCGGTTACACCGCGCCGATCGGGTCGACGGACCAGGACCGCATCCGGCACCTGACCGTCGCCCTGCCGCCCCGCTACGCTGCCCGCCTCTTCGACGCGCAGGAGGCCGGCGCCACCGACCAGCAGCTCAAGGAGCTCGCGGCCGAAGCGCTCAAGGAGGTGTACTTCCAGGACAACGGCCGCCGCGCCGGGCAGCTGGAGGAAGTGCGCTTCACCGATATCGAGCACCTGGAATTCGATCTTTAGACGCCCCGAACAGCCTGCGAGCCCGGACCGACTGGTCCGGGCTCGTTCGCGTGCGGGGTGTCCGCCACGGCTACGCGGCCTCCAGGCCCTCGCCGTCCCCGCTGCCGAGGGCGTGCCGGAGCCGGGAGCGGGCATCGGGCCGTTCGGGCGCGGAGACCTCGTTCCAGAACGTGTGCGTGACGATCGCGGCGGCGAGGCCGCGTTCCCGCGCCCGCAGCGCGGCGACGTCGTTCTGCTCCTGCTCCGACCAGCCCGGCGAGGCCGGATGCGCGGGGGACGTGGCGAGCCAGTAGCCGTCGGGGCGCTGCCATGCCTCCATGGGTTCCACGGAGTACGGCAGCGTCTTGACCAGGGCTTTGAGGCTGGCGCGCACCTCGTTGAGGGACTGCTGCGCTTTGAGGAGATCGTCGGGGTAGTCGTACGTCGTCACGGCCCAACAGTAGTTCGAGCCGCCGACAGTGCCGCCTGTCCGACACCGGGGCCGCGCTCGCCGGCACCTGTCCACAGGCGACCTGCCCGAGGCTGTCTTCATGGATGATCAGCACGACTCGCAGCAGCCGGCCCCGCGCGGCGGCAAGGTCCTGGACGCCCTCACCCGCGCGGAGCGCCAGACCGTCACCCGGCCCGCGCCGAAATCCGCGAAAGCCCAGATCAAATTCCTTCTCACGCGCGCGAAGGGGTCGACGAAGGACCTCGCCGAACGTCTGGGTGTCTCGCGCCGTACGGTGCAGCGCTACCGCGCCGGACAGCTGAAGAAGCCTCAGAAGCGCCTCCAGGCGGCGCTGGTGGAGGAGACCGCATCGGAGTGGCAACCACAGGTCAGGGCGCAGGCAAGGGAGCGTGCGGCGACCTCCGGCGGCATGATGGTGAACGTCCACGCCTACTTCGGGTTCGCCTGCAGGGGCAGTTCGGACGACGGCCGTGAACGGTTCGTCAGCACCCCGATCTCGCCCGCCTACGCCAAGGAGATCCTCCGTCTCCAGGAGGAAGGTGCGACGGAGGAGGATCTGCATCCGGTCGTCGCGGAGGCCATCACCGAGTCGTATTTCACGGAATGGGGCACCCGGGCGGCTGGTCTCCAGGCGAATTTCACGCACGTCAGGTCGATAGAGTTCAAGTTCTGAGAAACCGGAATTCGAGGTCTGCTATAAAACGTATCGGCGGGCCGTCGTGCAGCGCTCTGCGGCGGCCCGCCTTTCTTCTGCGGCGACGAATTGCGAGGCCCTGATGAGCACCCCCTGGACCCGTCGGCCTCTCGCCGCTCGCGCGGCCGCGCCCCGCGAGCCGGTCGACCCCGCGCGCATCGGACGGCGGGTCGTGCGCCGCCGGGCGACGGGGATGTCGGCGGCTGCCGTCGCGGCGGCCCTCGAGGACGCCCGCTTCGACGCACGGCAGGACTCGCGTCACGAGCACCTGGCCGACGACGAACGCGGCCGCGCGGAGCTCGCGGAGTGGGAGCGCCTCGCCCAGCTGCTCGCCGGCGCGGCCCCGGACACGGTGTACGACCCCGGCGTCGACGTCGTCGTCCAGGAGGAGTTCGCCGCCGAAGCTGCGGCCGCCGCCGTCCGGGAAGCCGAGTGGCGCGAAGCCCAGCGGATCGCCGCCCGGGCCGATGAGCTCCAGGCGCTGCGCGAGCTCGGCACGCTGGAGCAGACCGAGCCCCGAGAGGGCGATGAAGCCGTCCGGGACGAACTCACCCGCCGCGCCGGGTCGTACGTGCAGCAGGACGTCGACGCGTGGCTCGCCCACGCCCTGGCCGCGCACCTCGGGCACTACCGCGACCCTGCCGCCCGCGAAGCAGCCGCCGGCCTCCTGCCTGCGCCCGTCCTCACCCACGCCGCGCTGCTCGCCGAACTCGCCCGCCTGGTCCCGGCCGCGGACACCGGCCAGCTGGCGTTCGCGGCCCGGCTCGCCACCGCCGAACCCGAAGCCGCGGCCGCCCTCGCCGCGTTCCTCACCCGCGCCACCGAGCCAGCCGACTCCGCGGGGAGCGTGTCATGAGCGAGCGCCAGGAGCACGGCGCCGTCGTCGTGGTCTGGGCAGAGCACAGCGCCATCGGGCACCACTACGAAGAACTGCTCGCCGACGGGCACTTCCTCGCGTGGACCGAGCCGCCGTTCGGCGAGACGGTCCATCCCGGCGAGGACGATCCCGACTACAACCCGAGTCCCGCTCCGGGTGTTACCACGGTGGATAGGGTTGGCGGGTGACTGTGGCATCCGAGATAGCAACGTGCCCCGAGTGCCGTGAGATCGTCGATACGTGGTGGAAGCACGGGCTCGCCGATGACCGCAGCGGCCTCAGGACTGACGAGCTGGCGTTCTACGAGCACCTCGTGAAGTACCACCCGACGATCGCCCTGAAGGGTCGGGACGGCTGTCGGGACTGTCGGGGAGCGGTGGCGATGGCCCAGTTCGCCCTGCCCGGCACGGACATCTACCTCAAGGACGGCACCTGGGTGAACCCGGCCCGGTTGCACTTCGTCCACCACTTCCTCGAGCAGACCGCCGATCTGGACCAGGCCACACTGACCAGCGGCCACGCGTTCACGGTGCGTCTGTCCCACCGCGCCGGCTCCCCCGACCTCGGACACGACCACCACGTCACACTCGAACTCACCGCCCCGGCACTCCGTGTGACCGACGACCAGACCGTTGCCCTGAAGACCGTGGTCGCCGAACTGGAACGCGATCTACAGTTCCGGGAACTCGAACGGCTCGGCGACGGCGGACTGGCAACGCTCAACGACCTCGCCCGGTGGCTGCACCGTACCGTCGCGGACCGGCTGGCCGACGGCCTGGGCGACTGCCTCAAAGTGCGGGTGGAGGCGCCCGGTATCGGTCCTGACGCGGTCTTCCCGCCACCGCAGTGAGTCACGGTGGCGGGTCCGGTTCGGCGCCAAGGCGTGCGGACGGTGTCGGCGCCGCCCACCGCGATCACCGAAAGTGAGTGTCACGGCTGTCACGCACCCGGTGTCACGTTCACCCGATCGGGTGTCACGCTCGACTGTCACGCTGCCCTCCGGGCCCGAAAACACGGGCTCAAGGGCCGATTTCGGCGCTCGGGCCGATCAGCGTGACACGGGGCCCGCGGCGGCTACGGTGCGTGTTCGTCCCGGATCGCCTGCTCGGGCGGCGGGCGCACTGGGAGAATTCCCGGGTGACCGCCACGAACACCGCCACCACAGCCGAGCTCTACGCCCAGGCCCTCCAGGACACCGCCGACCGCCCGGGGCAGTGCGTCGTGCCGTGGGGCGTGTGCCCCGAGCACGGCGCCACGCTGAAGTCGAGCGGGAACCGCGCCTGGTGCACGGACTTCACCTGCTTCAACGTGTGGGAGTACGACCGGCTGGACGCTCGGTGCCCGGAGCCGGCCACCCACAGCGTCCGGGTCGACGACGGCAGCGGCGGGTACGCCGTGTGCGACGGGCACGCACTGACCGCCCGCACGCACATCACCAACGGCCAGGTCGTGCCCGGCCTCCCTGCCTGAACAGTCCGGCCGATCTGTGTCATCGACCCCCTGTTTTCCCTGGTGGGCATGGCCTTCTGTGTCACTGTTCAGCTGATCTGTGTCATCGCCCGGGCAGACCCAGGTGGACCCGGCGCCCGGCCCGGACCCTGGGTCTTGCACCCTCGTGTGAGCTGGTTCGTCCGGAGCGGTCCCCAAGGCCCGGGGCGGCCGATACCGTGGGAGCAGACGCCAGTTCTGCCCTCTGGAGCCCTCGATGAGCGAACAGCCGGCCGCCTCCGCCGACCACGCCCGGCCGCAGCTGGAGCCCGCGGCCGCCGACGCGGTGCGCGCGTACGCGGCCAGGACCCGCGAGAACGCCGACCAGTTCGCCGCCGTCCTGGAGGACATCGCGGAGAACGGGCTGCCCGCGGTGGAGGACTGCACGCCGTGGGAGGAGCTGCGCGAGACCCACCTCGCCCGGCTCGCCTCGCAGCGCCCGGCCGTCGCCTGATGGCCCCGCAGCACGGCCCCCGCCGTGCCCGGATCGTCTTCTCGGACTCCGCCGCGAAGCAGCTGGAGGGCATCAGCAGCGAGTCGGAGATCCACGCCCTGGACCGCTCCCTGGTCGTCGTCTCCGTTGACCCGGACGTCGGCGAGCCGATCCCCGGCGACGCCAGCGGTCCCCAGCTGCGCCAGTACGCCGACGAAGTCGAGCGCGTACGCCTCCTGTACTGGGTGAGTGCTTTGCGCACCGTCGTGGTCGTCGCGTACATCGAGGTCTAGCCGCCGAAGGAGCCCAACGTGCCGTCCGTCCTGGAGCAGCTGTCCGCCGGCCGTCAGATCACCTCGATGCGCATCGTGCTGGAGTGCTCCACCACGGCGACCTCGATCCGGCAGGGACCGGCCGTTGAGGCCGGGACGGACCCGGCCTGGCTCGCGTACCTGTGCCCCGCGCACACCGAGGACCTGCCCGGGTGGCCGGGTGCTGCCACCGTCGCCGTCGGCGGTGACTCCCGCCTGCACTGCGGGGTTGTCCTGGACTACCGGCCCACCGAGCAGGTGCTGCAGTCGCACGCCGACCTGTGGCTCACGCCCCTGACCGGGGTGGACCCGCAGGCCCTCAAGCACTTCTGGTACGACGTCCTGGACCAGAGCAACCGCGTGGTGCTCGCCCGCCTGGAGAAAGACGGCAGCGGCGAGGACGGACCGCTCCAGAGCCTCTCGATGATGCTGGGCATGGCCGTCCAGAACGTCTCCGAGGGGAACCTCTTCCACGCACTGGTCCCGCTCGCGTACTGCGAGACCGTCTCCCAGGAGCTGTTGCCGCGGACCGGTCTTGCACCCCATTAGTGGGTAGTACAGATAGTGCTTCTGGTGCGGGTTGTAGATCCTTCCCCCTGAGAGCGGAGCTCGCAGAACGGGACCCGGTGATCTGCCCTCGCCTGTGAGGACGGCCTGCCAGCGTTCCGTGCACATGATCCTTCCCGGCCCCGTACGGCCATCTGCGGCGTTCTGACGCCCTCCGGGCTCCGGACGACAATCAAGGCCGCCAGAGGCGCTCACAGCGCCGCACAGCGCTTCGGGGGGGACCGAGGCACCGCTGATCCCCTCGGAGCAGTTCCACGATCGTCTTGCCGCCGTCGTTCCGTCGCGCTGGTGCTCTCGGCTGCTCCCGGACCGAGCTCTGCTCTCAGGGGGGAAGGATCTACAACCCGCAGAGGACCGCTATCTGTACTAACCACTATTGGGGTGCAAGATTCGGCGCCGGTGCCCCCCCGTCCTCGAGGGGCGCTGGTGCTCCCGGTGGAGTCCGCTGTTGCTGCCGGTTGCCCGTGTGCAGCGGCCTTGCACCCTTCCCGGCCTGCACGGTGCAGCGGGGTTGAGCGACGGGCTGCTACTCCTGGTGGTGAAGGGTGCAAGGCCGGTTGCTGCTCGGGGTCGGGGACTGTGGCGCAGTATTCGCACGACCCGTGCGGCCCAAGGGTGCTGCACGGGCAGCAGGCCGGCCTCGGTCGGGCAGCAGCGGGTAGCAACGGGTAGCAACGGGCCCCGGCGCGTTCCCGCCCCGCGCGCTGCAACGGCAGTGCCAACCGCCGCGACCGGGACCTGGTCGTGCTGCTCTGCTGCAACGAAACGGTTCACCCGCTGCTCCCGGTTGCTGCTCTCGCTGCACGGCCCGCGGTCCGTGCAGCGGACCCGTTCACGCGCTCGGGTCGTCCGCGCGGGCGCCGGGGCCGGGCGGCCAGATGGTGCGGGCCTGGCCCGTCCCGCGGCAGTGCCGGCACTGCCCGGCGATGCCCCGCTCGCCGTCCAGGCCGCACTCGTTCGCTGTCGTGACTTCGGCGAGGGCGGTCAGCCCGCGTACGAGCCGGGTGTCGAGCGGCAGCGTGCCGACGTCCCCGCCGATCGACACCGTCAGGTAGCTGGGCTCCGGTCCGTACCCCGCGAGCTCCGCCTCGATGAGCGCGGGGAGCTCCGCGGCGAGCAGCTGCATGAGCAGGGCCTCGGAGAGCCGGCGCCCGGCGAGCGGGACGCGGGTGCGGTGCCCGAGGTCGTCGGCGTCCAGCACGGACAGGAAGACCGTCGCGGTGTCCTCGCGCACCGGCCTGGGGGCGAGCGGGTGGGTGGCCACCACCGTGCTCAACGCCCTCCACAGCGCGTACGCGTCGGAGTCCGTCTCGATCAGCATCTCCACCTCGGGGTCCAGCACGGTTCTCCTCCAATGGGGTACGGGTCGCCAGTGCCAGCAACCTCACCGACCCTGGCGTCCCGCAGGCCCGTACGCTCCGAGACACCGCCTCCGCTCCCGCCCGGCGGGCAGAAACTTGGGATCCGCTCCCGCCTCGCGGTCGCGAGGACCGGCGGGGGACGGCCTCGCCCATAGAGCTCACCTGCGGGTTTCCCCTCCAGGGGAACGATGTACTGCTCGGAGCACGCGAACGGCGCTGCACCCGCAGGTGCAGCGCCGCGATGTCGTGTTACCCGGCCGGGCGGGCGGCCGGGTCAGCTGACGGCGTGCAGCGAACCGCGCCTCTTGGCGGCCGCGGTCTTCTTGGCGGCCGCTGCGGCGGCGCGCTTCTTGCGCTGCTCGGCAAGCTGATCCTGGTAAGCGGCGACGGCCTTGTGGTAGTTCGCCACGTACGTCTTGCTGTCGAGTCGGTCCGCCTTGGGCATGGCCTTCACGGCGGCCAGGGCGTCCTCGGGGGAGGCGTGGCCGGCCAGCATCGGGTTGATCTGGTAGACGCCGTTGCGGACCTTCTTGACGAGCTTGGCCAGCTCCAGCTCCCGCAGCGCGGCGTTCACGCTGGGGCGGCTGAGCCTGAGCAGTTCACCGAGGGTGGCCTGGTCAATGCTGATGAGGCCGCCAGCCTCGCTGCGTCCCCGGAGCTTGAGCAGCGCACGGTAGGCGGCGGGCGGCAGGTCCAGGTCGGCGAGAAGGCTGTCGGCGTTGGTCGCCGCCCACTTCAAGGTGCTCACTGGGCTGTTCCCTCCTCCTGGCGCTGGGCACGGGCCAGTCGGCGTGCAGCGCGTTCTTCGGCCCGCTCCTTGCGCAGTTCCTCGATCGCTTCGCGCATGTGCTCCAGCGACGGGAACCGCACCAGCTGCGGCAGGCTCTCATCCTTGCGGATCTTCGCGATCGTCTTGTCCTGGTCGACCTGGACGTACCCGGCTTCGACCAGCTCGGTGCCCGGGATGAACTCAGCTACGCGGTACGAGTAGGGCGGATTGAACTGGTAGATGCCCCGGCGGACCTTGAAGACGATGCCGTGCGACATGATCTCCCCGAGGGCCTCGTTGAGCTTCCCTCGGTGCACGTCCAGGACCGTCGCCATCTCCTCTTGAGTCAGGCGGATCCGCCCGCCGGCCTTCTGGCAGGCGATCATCAGCAGGATCAGCCGCAGCGGCAGGGCCTCGCGGAAGTACTGCGCGATCAGGAAGAAGAACTCCAACGAGTCCATGGAGAACGCCTTCGGCCGCTCCGGAGTGTCGTAGAACTCCATCGGCTTGCGCTTGCTGCTCAGCGAGATGTGCCGGTCCGGGTACCGGCCGGCGAGCGAATCCAGGTCCTCAACCGGCCGGGTCGGCTTCGACCACGCCTGGATCTCATCGTCAAGGGGCAGCTCCGGGCGGCGCGGCGCGCGCTTCGGTGCGGGACGGCGGCGCTGTGGCTCGGATGACACGAGGCTGCTCTCCACTTCGCTGATCTTGAACGGCAGCAGTATGTCAGCCACGCCGACAGATATGTCGGTCTGGCTGACATTCCGGCGTGTTGTGTCCCCCCAGGGGGACAGATCTCCCCCCTACGCGCTCCGACGGACCGCTCAACGGGACGCCGTCGCGAGTGTCGGCCAGGCTGACGTTTCGCCCCCAGAACTGTCGGTCAGGCTGACATTCAGCATTCGATGTGACTCCTCAGGAGGTACACATCAACGGCGTTGTGTACCTCCTGAACCGACAGATCGTCGGATGTGCACGCCGCTGACCTGCGGTTTCTTGGTCTGCGTAAGTATTAAGGTGGCCGAGGTCCACCCGCAGCCGCCGGCCGGACCCCCCACGGCTGAGGGGGCTTCGCGTGCGGGCCCGTGGGCCCGCGCAGACCGTAGGCGGCACCAGCGGCTCTGAGTCTCGGGTGGTGCCGGCCGTGACGAACGACAAGCACCAGCAACCGGGGTGATGTCCGTGGCGGGTTCCGCCGCCCGGCCCGAGGGGCCGTTCGGCTCAGGTACCTCCGCACCCCGGAATTCGGCCTTTCTCGTATCTGAGGTGACGTTCTTTGGCCGAGGCTCGAAGGTGCCCAATTCGTGATTCCTCGCGTTAGCTTGTGGACCGAAATTCACGCGCTGACTAATCGTCAAAAAGTGCCCCCGCCCCGTGTGGTTGGGGGGTGTCTCGTGTTTCCGCCAACGGTACATGCTGCATCAACCTGATGCACACGCTATACTGGAACCCGACACGAACGAGTGACCCCCACCCCCATAGCCAGCCCCGCCCGCACCAGCGGGCCCCAAGGTTCTGGAGGCGCAGCCGGAAGGACCGTCAGGCGGGGGAGCGCAGCGGACCCGCCCGGAGTCCGCAGGACTCCCCAACTCCCCAACGAAAGGCCCCCACTAGCCGTACCTGACACCCTCTCAGCCGCCCGGCGCGCACCGCGCGCCCGCCGCGCCGCATCGCGGCCGGCCCCACCGGATCCCGGAGCGCAGCGCAGGGATCCGCCCGTGCTCCGCACGGGCAGCGGGAGCGCAGCGACCGCCCCGCTTGCACATCGCGCAGCGATGTGGTACCCGCTCCGCGGG
>NZ_BAAGDR010000003.1:0-7812 GCF_054660435.1 Streptomyces sp. YKOK-I1 | reverse complement strand
ACCAGGTGCCGCCCCCGGATGCCCCGGCCGCTCAGCCGGAGCTCCCGTTGCCGTTCGGTGGCCTTGGTCTGCTGTCCTCCCCGCCGCCGGACCGTCAGACCTGATCACTACGGTGGGTCGCTCAGTGATCACGGGGAGGGCGGCCTGATGTGGGACCAGGAGCACGACCAGGACCAGCACTTAGCGGGAGCTCTCGCCGCGTTGCTGCTGGTCGGGGTGACGCTGATCGTCCGGGAGGCGGTGGGTCTGTGGTCTGCCGCAGGCCTCGGCATGGGGGCGGTCCTGGCCGCCTTCTGGGGTCCGGCCGCCGCCCGCCGCCTGGCCGTCGCGCTCGCCGTGCGGCGCTTTCGCCGGCACCTCGCCGCCCACGAACGCGCGGCCGGATGACCAGCCACGACGACACTCGCGGCTGCGAGCCGCGAAGCCCGAGCGGAACACCGGGCTCGGCCCCATCGCGGCAGCAGCTGCTCCCCGCCCGCCACAGACGGGCGGTGCGTTCGCCTCACGCGCCTGCATCCGTGACGGCGGGGGTACGGCGGCCCGCCCCACTCCTGGCCCGTCAGACGGCCGTTCAGGCCCGCCGGGCACCCCTCCCCTCCCCGCCAGCCTGTCTACGAGCACAACGGCGTGGCCGCAGTCGGCGGACGGCTGGCCATGTAAACCCCGGCGGGATGCCGCAGTTGGACCAGGGGAGGCCTACAGAGCCGCTGTGCGCCCCGTGGAGCCTCGAACGGCCCGTCGGTGGACTCGGTGCCCTGGGGCGTGGGTTGAGGCCGTCAGACGGCCGTCAGTGGCTATTCCCGGTTAACTCCGGCTGCCCGGCGGCCCGGTCCGGGGCCGGGGCGGCGCGGGGCGGAGACATGAGCGCGGGCCCGGACGCGGGCCGGGCCGCGCGGCCCGCTCGCGGGCCGCCTTGAACCAGTAGAGAAAGTTTGAACGCGAAAAATGCAGCCTGACTCGCTTGCGCAAGCTGATACGACGTGTCAATCTGAACTGGCACGGCAACCAGAACACCACTGTGGGAGGGACTGACCATGGGCTGGAAGCA
Organism: Streptomyces sp. YKOK-I1; assembly: GCF_054660435.1. Classification (NCBI taxonomy): domain Bacteria; kingdom Bacillati; phylum Actinomycetota; class Actinomycetes; order Kitasatosporales; family Streptomycetaceae; genus Streptomyces; species Streptomyces sp. YKOK-I1. The sequence goes on along the minus strand of NZ_BAAGDR010000003.1, from coordinate 6,764 downwards.
GCAGCGGGCCGAGATCAAGCGACTGATGGACCTGCGCCCGGACCCGGACGGACGTCACGGCGATGAGTCGCAGGAGGCGCGGGCGATCAACGACGAGCTGAACAGGCGGCTTGAGGAACAGCCGGTGTGGCGTCGCGGCCGGATCTTCTACGGCGGCTGAGGTGACGCACACTGACACAATCAGTCAGGCTGACGCCATGACGCAGAAATCACCGGCCGAACTCAGGGCCGAAGCCGAAGAGGCGATCAAGACGCTCGGACAGAAGCGGATCAAGCTGCTGGCCCAACTCGAAGAGGTAGACCGGGAGCTGCGCCCGCTGATCGCGGAGGCGGTCCGGATGGAGGTCCCCTACCGCCGGATCAACGAGCTGACGGCGGTGGCCCCGAACACGGCGCGAGCCTGGTCCAAAAGCTAGATCAACTAGGCGTCTCTCGCGCGCGCACGCGTAGGGCCCCCTCCCCGGAAACCGGGTCAACCTGGAAACCCCCAGGTCACACGCGGTTGCGGGGGTGCAACCGGGCACGCGAGCGCAACCGAGGCAGCAACCACCACAAAACAGGCGGGCCGGAGCCCCGCGCGAACGAGTCTCCGGCCCTAGATCCACGTACCTCGCGAAAGGACAACCGTGGACCTGAAGGCAGTTTCTACGAAGATCGCGAACGGCTCCAAGTCGGCGATCAGTTCGGCCATGAACATGGCCGATGCGTGCGCGCCTGCGTTCGCTCCGTTCGCCCACCGCTGGGATGCGGAGGCGGACCGCCGGATGGCGCTCCGGACCCCGGAGAACCTCAAGGCGCTGATCGAGGCGCAGAAGAAGAACACGTCCGCCCGCGCCACGGCGGCCACCGCCAAGGCCCAGCGGCAGGCGGCCCGGAAGTCGTCCTCGGTGCTCAGCTCCTCGCGCCGCGCGGCCCGTACGGCCGACCGGGCTGCGAGCGGTCACGCCAAGGTCGCGCGGCAGGGCTTGGACGCGGCGCGGAAGAACTACCCGCAGCCGCTCGCGCGGCTCGCGGTCAAGCTGCACGCGCTGCACGCGGTCCCGGCCGTCGCCGCGACCTACGTCATGTCGGACGCGGGCGACTGGACGACTTGGCCGGCACTTACGTCCGCCGGGCTGATCGCCCTGAACACGGGCGCGCTGTGGCTCGGTCGCCGCGAGGTCCGCGTGCGGCTCGACGACGACCTGAGCATCGAGGAGCGGCAGCTTGTCGAGCGGCTCGACCCGGCGTTCTGGGTCGCCCACGCCGAGGAGCGAGGGTTGGGCGGCACGGTCACCACGCCCCCGGAGGTCACACAGGCCGGGATCGAGTGCGGGGTGCGGCTGGACGGCAAGTGGTCCACCGACGCGCTGAAGAAGGCCGAGGCCAACGTGCGCGCGCTGCTCGGCGTGCGGACCGAGCTGCCGATGCTGGTCAAGGACGGGAGCCGGGGCGGCTGGGCGGTCATGGTCTTCCGCACCCGCAGCGCGGCCGACGGCGCGGACCTGCGCTGGACTCCCGGCTCCGCGTTCGGCGTCGACACCGTCACCGGCGAGGAGAAGGTGATCAGGCTCGGCCAGCGGATGCTGATCGCCGGACGGTCCGGCGCCGGTAAGAGCTGGTCGGCTCGCCCGCTGCTGTTCGAGGCGTCCGACGGCGAGGCGCACGCGCTGGTGATCATCGACCTGAAGAAGGTCGAGGCCCGGCTGTGGGAGCACCGGGCCCGCACCGCGTCGACCCCGGCGGACGTGATCGCCGTCGTCGCCGAGCTGGTCGAGGAGATGACCGAGCGTCTCGACCTGGTCCCGCGCGGCGAGGACACCATCCAGCCGACCCGCGACCTCCCCCGGATCACCGTGTTCGTGGACGAGGGCGCGGAGGTCATGACCAACGCCAAGGCTGCGCTGGAGGGCCTGGAGTCGATCGCCCGCATGGGCCGGGCCGCCTGCATCGACCTGTGGTGGGCGACGCAGAAGCCGACCATGTCCGGCGCGTCCGCCGGTATCCCGGCGCAGATCGCCCCGCAGCTCTCCACCGTGGTCTGCCTCTCGGTCCGCACGCCGACCGAAACCCGCACCGTCCTCGGCGAGGACGCGCAGGCCAAGGGGTGGAACGCGGACGAGCTCCCGGCCCCCGGCTACGCCCTGGTCCGCACCGACTCCCCGAAGGACAGGCCCAACCCGGTCAAGACCCGCGCCCTGTCCCCGAAGGACGTCATCGCGCTCCCGGACCAGCCGATCTGGCAGCGCAAGGGCGCGCCTGCACGAAGTGCCGGCGCGCCCGACCTCGGCCCGCTCGGCCTCCGGCTCATCAAGGACGGCGACTTCCTGCTCGCCCCGCCCGCGACCGAGGCCGCGGCCGAGGTTCCCGCGCAGAAGAGGCCTGAGCCGACCAACCGGGAGAAGGTCGCGGCCGCGATCAGGGCGGGAGCCAAGACGGCGGCTGACGTCGCCCTGGTCACCGGTATCAACAAGGGCACCGTCTCCAAGGCGGTCAAGTCGCTCGTGGACGCAGGCGAGATCGTGAAGGCGGAGGACGGCACGCTGTCCGTCGCCACAACGCAGGCAGGGGAGGTGTCGGCCTGATGCGTACTCACCTCACCGCCCAGCAGGCCGCCGGGCACGTCCCGGCCGACCTGGTCCCGCCCGGTGCCGACCCGCGCACGGTCGTGATCGTGCAGCAGGCCCCCCGCTCGTACACCGGGCCCGTGGTCCTGGTCCTGGCCGCCGCCCTCGGCTCCGGCCTCGTGATCTACCTGCTGATGCTGCTCGTGCAGGCGACCGCCGACGCGGCTGAGCAGATCATCACGGCGGCCGGGAGCGTCGGCCTCGGTGGAGGCGTCACGCTCCAGCTCGCGAAGGGGGCCAAGCGATGAAGCGGCTCAAGAGGCTCGCCACGGTGGGCCCGGCCGTCGCCATGACGGCGGTGTCCATGGTTCTCACCCTGGCCGTGGTTGTGATGTGGCTCGGCCCGGCCGTCGGCCTCCCGGTCGCCCTGGTCGTCGGCCTCGGCATCGACGGCGGATGGCTGGCCACCCTCGCCTACGAGCGGCGGCTGGCCGCGCAGGGCGACCACTCGGCCCCGGTCACTGCGGTCGGCTGGATGTTCGGTGCGATCGGCACCGGCGTCCTGGTCGCCCACGCGCTGACCGCCGAGGACGGGGGTGCCGGCCCATGGCTCGCCGTCGCCTGGCTGCCGCTCGCCGCCAAGGCGCTGTGGCTCGTGCACGGGCTGTGGGAGCGGACCGCGCTCACCCCGGACGCGATCGGCCGGATCCGGGAGATCCAGCAGACCGCCCGCGACCTGGCGGCCGTCGCCCGCGCCGAACTCCGCGCGCAGGCAGCCACCGAGCAGACCCGGCTGACGGCCGTGACGGAGGCCGGGTCACGCGTCGCACGCACGCAGGCCAAGACCGCCGAGACCCTCGCCGCAGCCTGGTCGACGCTGGAGGCGGCCCGCGAGGGCGACGACACCGCACGTGCTCTGACCTGCGTGACAGAGCGCGTCACGCCCGGTGTCACGGGCGTCACGGAGGCCCGTTGGGAACTCCCGGTGTGGGGCCCGGTGGAGGCCGTGCCTGCCATCGAGGCCGCGCCCGCGCTGACCGACACCGATCTTGAGTGGATCGTCACCGACATCATCGGCACCGAGGCCCAAGGGGGCCGGTCGGTCTCCTACCGGGAGGTCGCGGCGCTGTTCCGGGCGGCCGGTCACTCCGCCGGGGAGACGCGACTGCGGAACGCCTGGCGGCGCGCCACCGGCCGTGAGGAGGCCGCGTGATCGCTCTCGCCTACCTCGCCACCGTCGCGGGCAGCGTCCTGGTCCTGGCCGTGGTCCTGCTCCGCCGCCCGGCACCAACCCCGCCGCCCCCGGCACCGGTCGTCGGACCGGCCGCGCTGCCCGTCGGTGCCGAGGCGGAGGTCCGGGTGATCCTCACCGCCGCCACCCAGCTCGCCGCCCGACTCGCACAGGCCGCCTGACCACTCGCCCGCCGGGGGCCTGCCAAACGGCCGGCACCCCGGCCCCCACCCGAGGAGACTCGACCGATGGACGAGCCCAACCCGATCTACAGCGACAGCAAGGGCCGCACGACGGCCGACCGCATCGCGGCCGTGAGGCGCGGCGGCAACCCGGTCACCGACCAGCAGCGGGAGGACGCGCGCCTCCTGCTGGAGAGCCTGCTCCTGGCCGCCGTGAAGCACGGCGTCACCCTGGATGACTTCGACTGGACCATCGACCTTCCGGGCGGCTGCCTCGACATCGTCCTCGCCAAGACCCGCAAGGCCTGACCAGCAAAAACGCCCCGCCGGTCCCACCGGCGGGGCTTTCTTCGGCCCTTCAAGTCACACCAGCCCCAAGAGGGTCAGGGAGTCGGCTCCCTGAACGTCCGTCACATGTGGCAGGCTCGTCCCTCAACAACTCCAGAAACGCGGCGAGGCCCGGTGCTCCAACACCGGACCTCTTGCCGCGAACACCAAGATCCATCGGTTCCTAGGCCACAAGGATTGGTGCTCACGTAGTGCGTTCCCATGATGCAGGACCCCAGGCCCCCGTGGCGACCGCGTCTGTCGACGCGTCGCTGATCAGGGGCTCTCGCGTGCCTGGCCCCCGCTGCTGCTGCGGGACCCCGATTCAGCACACACCGGGCAAACGGCCCAAGATCTACTGCTCCGACCGCTGCCGCATGGCCGCGAAGCGAGCCATCACCCGTGGGCTGGGGAAGCTGGCCGACGGCAAAAACGAACACCTTGGGAAAGAAACAACAGAGTTTCCCGCACCCCTCCGACCTGCGGAAACGCGGCGGGGGGCAAATCCGGTCGCGGTGGGGAAGCCGGTCGACCGGGAGGCGTCGGCCCGCGCCCGCAAGGCGGCCCGCTACGCCCGCCGCCGGACCCTGTGGCGGGTCACCGGGGACGCCGCGTGCAAGGGCTGCGGACGCGCCCTGATGGACCCGGCATCCGGCGTGATCGTCGCTCAGACCGCCGCCGGGACCTCCGTGGTCCTCGGCCTGATGCGCTGCGGCCGCATCTGGCTCTGCCCGGTCTGCGCCGCCACGATCCGACACAAGCGGGCCGAGGAGATCACCACCGCCGTGGTGGAGTGGATCAAGCAGGGCGGGACCGCCTACCTGGTCACCTTCACCGCCCGCCACGGACACACCGACCGCCTCGCCGACCTCATGGACGCCCTCCAGGGCACCCGCAAGACCCCGGACGCCCCCCGGCGCCCCGGCGCCTACCAGCGGCTCATCACGGGCGGCACGTGGGCCGGACGCAAGGCCTCGGACGGCGACCGCCACCGCGACCGTGACGGCATCCGAGACCGAATCGGCTACGTCGGCATGATCCGGGCCACCGAGGTCACCGTGGGGCAGGTCAACGGCTGGCACCCGCACATCCACGCGATCGTGTTCGTGGGCGGCCGGACCGAGGGCGAGCGTGCCGACAAGCGCGTGGTCGACGTCTTCGAGCCGACCGAGAGCGCACTGACGGAGTGGCAGGACCAGTGGCGTTCGGTGTGGACCGGCGCCCTGCGCAAGGTCAACCCGGCGTTCACGCCGGACGACCGCCATGGGGTGGACTTCAAGCGGCTGGAGACCGAGCGCGACGCGAACGACCTCGCCGAGTACATCGCCAAGACGCAGGACGGCAAGGCGCCAGCGCTCGAACTCGCCCGCGCCGACCTCAAGTCGGCGACCGGCGGGAACGTCGTCCCGTTCGAGCTGCTCGGCAGGATCGGCGACCTGACCGGCGGTGTCCCGGAGGAAGAGGCGGCCGGGCAGGGTTCGCTGGAGTGGAACCTGCGTCGCTGGCACGAGTACGAGCGGGCGACCAAGGGGCGTCGGGCGATCGAGTGGACCCGCTACCTGCGGCAGATCCTCGGCATCGAGGGCGGCGACACCGAAGACGACGACCTCGACTTGCTCTTGGCGGCCGACGCCGAGGGCGGCGAACTGCGGGCCGGGGTCGCGGTCACGGATGAAGGCTGGTCGGCCGTCGCCCGCCGCGGGCTCGACCTTGAGGCGGTGCAGGCGGCCGAAGGCACCGACGGCAACACCGACCCGGCCGCCATGGGCGAGCGCGTCCGTGAGGTCCTGGCGCTCGCCGACGTCGCCGACACGGTCGTCGTGCTCACCTCCGTTGAGGTGGCGGAGGCGTACGCCGCGATGCTCGACTCGCTCGCCCTCCGGCGCGAGGAAGCAGCTGCCCGACGCCGACGCGAGAACGACGACCAGGAGCACGACCAGGAGCACGACGCCGACGCTGGCCGCGACCGGGCCGCCCGCCACATCGCACGGCTGCGGAACTGACCCACTCGCCGCCGTACGTCATCCCGGTGACGTACGGCGGCCGTCGGAGACGTACGCGCCGTCCCGGCCGGGACCGAATCCGCGGGGAGGTCCTCGCCCCGCCGGCACTTCGTGCAGGCGGTCCGTCGGACCGATCGGCCGCGCCATGAGACGTGCCGCGTACGGTCCTCGGTCATGAGCACCGACATCCCCAGGGACGCCGACGGACGGCGGCTGTGCGAGCACTGCCACACCAAGCCCGTGCCGGAGTCCCGTGGCACCAAGCCCCGCCGCTACTGCTCCCGGAACTGCGTGCAGCGGGCCTACGAGGCACGCAAGGTCCGGGAGGCGATCGTGACCTCTGTGGCCGTGGCCGTCGCACGCGACCGAGCAAAGTCACGTGAGGTTGCCTCGGATGGCCGAGGAACCTCACGTGACTTTCCAAAGCCGCAGGTAGATCCCCTGGTTGCGCCCGTCCCGGACCCGCGCCGGGACT
>NZ_BAAGDR010000002.1:0-58163 GCF_054660435.1 Streptomyces sp. YKOK-I1 | reverse complement strand
GACCGGCTGCCGCGCGGTCCGCTGCTGGTCGGCAGCAGCGTGGTCAGTGCCGCGAGCCAGGCGATGACCGCCGTCCTGGTCCTCACCCACAACGCCGCCATCCCTCTGCTCATGGCGCTTGCCGCGGTCAATGGGGCGTCAAGTTCTTGCTACCAGCCCGCCGCCCAGGCCCTGCTGCCCCAGACCGTGCCGGCCGAGTCCCGCCGCGCCGCTCTCGCGCTCTCCCGGATCGGGGGCAGCAGCGCGATGATCGCGGGCGCCTCGCTGGGCGGCGTACTGGTTGCCGCGGTCGGCTCAGGTTGGGGCCTGGCTGTTGACGCGTTCAGTTTCGCGCTCGCCGCCGCCTTCTTCGCGCTGGTCCGCATCCAGGTTGCGCCGCCCGCGCCCAGCCCCGGCGTGGTGCATGAACTGCGCGTCGGTTGGCAGGAGTTCACCTCACGCACCTGGGTGTGGGTGATCGTGGTGGCTTTCTGCTTCCTCAACGCCGGCCTGACCGCCTCGTTCACCGTCCTCGGCCCGGCCGTCGCCGACACCACCGGGATCGGCCGCACCGGCTGGGGTCTGGCCGTCGCCGCGTCCTCGCTCGGCGCGGTTGCCGGCGGCGTACTGTCGCTGAGATGGCGGCCCCGGCGCGCGATCCTGGTCGGCTGCACGCTGATGGGCCTGACGGCGATGACCCCGCTGCTGCTCGCGCTCGCCCCGTACACCTGGGCGCTGGTCGTGGCCAACTTCGTGGCGGGCGTGGCTGTCGAGCAGGCCGGCGTCGCCTGGTACTCGACCCTCAACGAGCAGATACCCGAGGACCGCCTTGCCCGCGTCTACGCCTATGACGACCTCGGCTCCTACCTCGCGCTCCCGCTCGCCCAGTTCGCCGCCGGACCCGCCGTACTCCTCCTCGGTCTCCACGCCACCCTCTACGTGGCCGCCGCGCTCATCCTCCTCGCCACCCTCGCCATGGTCGCCACCCCCTCCATCCGCATGCTGGCCCCGAAGACCGCAGAACCGCTGCCCATCTCGGAAGGTCCGGCACCTGGCTGAGCCACTCGTTCCTGACGCGCAAGTAGACAGGGACAGGTGACGGTTCGAGGATGCGCCGGTTGAGGGGTTGTTTGGTGGTTTCTTCGGCGGCGCACGGGAGATGGTGTTTCTCTCATGATGTCGGCATCGGCCGCGAGTCCGCGACAGCGGTGTTGCAGTGTTCCCGTCTTTACGTCCTTTTTTCATTCGGGTCTGTCCGTTCCCTCGTTGCGGGTGGGGCCGGCTGTTTGCCGATGTCTGCCGGTCGGTGTTCGCAGGCCAGGGAGAACGCAGGCCCGACAGGTAGGCGGGACATCGGTCGTATGCACAGGCGTGCGGGTTTCTTCGGCCCGGGTTGTCCAGTGGGCGGGTGCCGCGTTCGAGCCGTACCGGCTGGACGGGCCGTCTGAGAGCCCGTCCGGCACCGTCGGGTGCCGTGGTGGGTGAGGGCTGTCCGTGCGGGGCGCGCGGGCGGTTCTAGACGGCGTACGGGACGCCGTGGTCGAGTACCTCGATCTGGCTGCCCTTGGGGCCGAGTCCGCGGAGCAGTTGGAGGTGGAGTTCCTGGTGGGCCGGGGCGAGTCCGGCCTGGTGGATCGGGATTGCCAGCTCGGGCTTGACGGATCGCAGGTAGTCGATGGCCTCGCCGATCTTCATCCACGGCCCGCCGATGGGCAGCAGCAGCACCTTCACGGGTCCGGGCGGCGGGAGGAAGGCGTCGCCCGGGTGGAACACGCCGTCGACCAGGTAGCCGGTGTTGGCCATGCCAGGGAGGTCGGGGTGGATGACGGCGTGCTCGCCGGCCACCGCGTCGACGCCGTCGGGTACCGAGCCGAACCGGACGGCGGGGTTGGCGGTGAGGAGTTCGGGGAGGCGGTCGGGGTCGTGGTGGTCGGGATGGTCGTGGGTGACCAGCACCGCGTCCAGGTTGCGCAGGGTCTCGAAGCCGGTGGACAGGGTGCCGGGGTCGAGCAGCACTTCCTGGTCTGTGGAGAGCAGGACGCAGGCGTGGCCGAAATGGGTGATCTTCATCGGTTCCTCGTCGGTGCGGCGAAGGTTCATGGGGCGTGCGGGAGGGGGTCCTCAAGGGCGGCGATGCGGTGGATCAGCCGTAGGACTCGTCGGGGGCCACTTCGATGTCGAGCACGAGCGGTTCGGACCGCTGTGCCAGGGACGGCAGGATCTCGTCCAGGGCCGCCGTCAGCTCTTCGTGGGTCGTGATCCGCCGGGCCGGGCAGCCCAGGCCGCGGGCGATGTCGCAGATGCGGACCTCGGTGAAGGAGGGCCAGGGTGCCTTGCCCCGCCCCGACTTCTCGGCGAGCCGGTCCATGATGGCGTACCCGCCGTTGGCCAGGACGAGGAAGAGCGTGCCGACCTGGTAGTGGGTGGCGCTCCACAGGCCCTGGATCGCGTAGAGCGACGAGCCGTCGCCGAGGACGGCGACCACGGGCCGGTGCGGTGCGCCCATCTTGAGACCGATGGCCGCGGGTAGCCCGAAACCGAGCCCGCCCGCAGCGGCGCTGACGAATCCGAGGGGAGCGCGGGCCGGCACCCGGCGGTGGAGTTCGGGGCGGCTGGACGGGGACTCCTCGACGAGGACGGTGTCGGGTGGCAGATGCTGGGCGAGCAGGTCGAACACATGGGCGGGGCGCAGCGGGCCGCCCGGTTCCGGCAGAGGCGCAGCCTGTGGGGAGGGCCGCCCGGACCGTGTTCCCTCGCGCGGGCGGACCCGCTGGGCGATCCGGTGGCAGACGGCGGCCGGGTCGGCGATGAGCGCCACGTCGGCCACGCTGTGGTGGGCTTCGTCCGCGTACGGGGTCACCTGGAGGACCGTCATGCCGTCCGGGACGAGTTCGCCGGGCTCGCGTGGGTACTGCCGCAGGACCGGCGCACCGACCACGAGGAGGACGTCGTGCCCGGCCAGCGCGGCGCGCACGCCGGACCGGCCCGCCGGGAGATGGCCCGCGAACGACGGGTGGTCCTGCGGGAATCCGGCGCGCGAACCGAAGGGCTCCTGCCACACCGGTGCCCCCAGACGCTCGGCCAGCTCCACCAGAGCCGCCCAGGACGCGTCGTCGTCGGTGCCTGCGCCCGCGACGATCACGGGGGAGCGGGCCAGGTCGAGGAGTGAGGTGAGGTCGTCGGCGGCGTCCGTCCCCGCCGGGGCCGGCCTGTGGACGACGGGCGGGGCCGCGCCGCGGATCGGGTCGGCCTGCTGTTGCCAGTCGTCCATGGGGACCACGACGATCGCCGGGCCCGCCCCGGCCATCGCTTCGTGGTGGGCGCGGGTGACGGCGGCCGGCACGTCCTGGGGCCGGGCCGGGTGGTTCGTCCATACCGGATACTCGCCCAGCAGCCCCTCCAGCCGGCCCGCGAGGAACGGGTCGTAGGCGAGATGGCGCCGGTCCTGCTGGCCGACGACGACCACGAGCGGCACGCGGTTGGTGCGCGCGGTGGCCAGCGCGCCCGCGGCGTTGGCCAGGCCCGCGGTGGTGTGGAGGTTGACGAACGCGGGGCGGCCGTGGGCCATCGCCCATCCGGTGGCCATGCCGACGACGGAGCCCTCGTGCAGGGCGAGGCGGAAGTCGAGGTCGTCGGGCAGGCCGGTCAGGAAGTCGATCTCCGTCGACCCCGGGTTGGCGAAGATGGTGGTCAGCTGGAACCGACGCAGTACTCCGAAGACGGCGTCACGGACAGTGGGCATGCGGGTTTCCGATCTGTTCGCGTCTGTTCTGGATGCCGGGGGTCAGATCGGGTAGTGCCGCTCGCCGGACTGGACGGTGACCCAGCGCAGTTCCGTGAACTCCTCCAGCGCGGCCCGGGAACCGAACCGTCCCCAGCCGCTGGCGCCGACACCGCCGAAGGGCATCTGCGGTTCGTCGTGCACGGTCGGGCCGTTGATGTGGCAGAGCGGAGCGAGCCTGGGCGCAAAGCCCGCCACGCCGGCCGCCAACTGACGTGCTCAGTCACAAAGCAGGTGCTGGGCCTACGGCCGGCTTGAGGTCAGTAGTCGAGGTCGAGGTAGTCGATGTCGTTGAGGGTGACGTCGGAGAGTCCCATGGCGCGGGCTCCGCCGTCCTGGAAGTAGATCTCTTTGAATCCCTCGGCGATGATCTGGCGCATCTGCTGGTCACCGGCGCCTGTGTCGCGGGCGTCGAAGAGGCGCTGGGCGTATTGCGGGGGGAGGTGGACGGTGAGGCGGCGCAAGCGTCCGTCGTCTGTGGTGCCGATCGGTGCGGTGTACCCGAACCGCGCCCTGGTCTCCACCGTGATCCCGCCGCTGCGGGCGGCTTGTTGCTGCCGGCGTTTGCGGACCCGGGGCTGCCATCGCTGCCGTACGGCGGCGTCGATCCGTTCGGCGATGGCCCGGGGCGGGTGCTTGCGTTCACCCTTGCGGTAGCGCTCCACCGACCGCTGGCTGACGCCGATCTCCTCGGCGACGGCCCGGGTCGTCTTGAGCTGCTTGATCAGGTAGCCGATCTGGCTTTTGAGCGTCCTGGGCGGCTGGCGGGTGAAGCTCTCCTGGCCGGCCCGCTCGATGGCGTCCTCGATCTCTGCCACGGCTCAGCCCTCCTCGGCGGTGGGGTCTTGGCCGCCCGTGTCGGCCGGCGGGAACCAGGTCTTGTGCGTCGGGCCGGTGTCGGGCACTGGCCTACTCTCCTTCGTCCAGGACGGCGTCGCCGCCCTTGATGTGACGGGCGGGGTTGTAGCCCTGTTCCATCACGTCGACCGCCCACAGCATGGTCTGGACGCCTTCCAGCTTGGCCAGGCCCGGCGTGGGCCCGAGGCGGAACCCGCCGGGCTGCGGCTTGCCGGACGCGGCGTACGGCAGGAAATCCAGCGGCGAGGCGCCCGGGCTGGGGTAGACGACGCAGTCGGAAAGCACGGCGAGCGGGTACAGGCCCGTCAACTTCACCATGGTGGTGAGCTTGCGGTGCATGTTGACCCGTGCCTTGGAGATGACGGCGGCACGGACATCCGGACGCCAGGTGGGGCGCTGCAGGGCCGGCCACCGCTCGCCCTCCTTGTAGCGCTTGCCCTGGGGGCGCTCGCGGAGTTTGCCGACGCCGCCCTTGACGGTGGCCTTGATGGCGGCGAGGACGGCCGCCATCGCGGGGTCGACGTCCTTGTGCCGCTCCATCGCGGCGAGGAACTCCACGTCCGTGAGGTCCTTGGTGACGCCGAGGTCGGCGAGAGTGTCGGCGTAGGCGTTTTTCAGACGGTCGTGCCACGGGTCCAGGTACGCGCCGGTCTCCCGGCGCAGATACCCCTCCAGCGGAGCGACGTTGTGGCCGAGCTCCTGGGCGTAGGCGACGGTGTGCGTCTGGTACCAGGCAGGTCCCGTCGGCCGCGAGCCGTCCGGCGTGAACGGCGAGGGCAGGCGCGGGTCCAGCCCGATGCGGGACAGGTCGACCAGCCAGCAACCGGGGATCTTCGGGTTGAACGCCGGGGCGCGAAAGTGGTCGGGCGCGCTGAGGCCGACGACCAGGCGGGCCGCGGCGGCGAGGAAGGCGGTGTTCAGGTCGAGGCCGACCGCGTACGGCAGCATGCACTCCTCATCTGTCAGCAGGCTGACGTCGCGCACCCACTGGTACGCCTCCTCGTTCAGGAACCCGCCGCTCCAGCCGCTGTCGATGACGACGGGGTGCTCGGGCGTGGCCTCCGGCGGCGCCGGGTCCATCGGGTCCGTCCCCAGCGAGCCGGGGTTGTGGCCGGGCACCCAGTTTCCGCTCGCTTCGTCGCGTACCGCGCGGGTGGGCGGGCGCAGCGCCGTCATCAGCTCCAGTCCGCAGACGGCCGTCGACCCGCGCGGGGGGATGACGCGGGTGGCGTACACCCCCAGGACGCGGGCGACGTCGGCCGGTTCCATCTCCGCCACGCCGGGCCAGGACCGCTCATCGAGGGCGTCCCACGACAGGATCGCCAGCTGCACGCACTGCCGCCGCGCCCCCTGCGCGTTGCGGTAGATCCTTACCCACGGGCCGAACCCGCGCTGGGTGAGCCGCCACTTCGCCTCCACCACCTGCTTGACCACCGGATGATCCTCCGGCAGCCGCAGAGAACGGCGCTGCTCGTGACCTTCCAGGTGTTCCGGGAGTCCGAGTTTCACGGCGGCCGCGGCGGTGAGGACGATCAGCGGGTCGCTGTCCTTGCCGTTGCGGTGCAGACGCGGCGCGCCCAGACCGGCCTCGCGCAGCGTCCACTCCACCAGCTCCACCACGGTGGCCGCCGGGCAGTCCAGCACGATCCCGTCGATGCCGTAAGCGGAGCCGTCACCGTCCAGCACGGCGAGCGGCCCGTGAGGGAAACCCGGGTCCAGCGCGGGCTTGGCCGCCTTCTTCACCGTTGGGCGACGCGACGCTGCGGCGGGCCGGGGGGCGGCGGGATGCGGTGCTTGCGCAGCCGCAACGTGGGGTGTCTGCGGGGCGTCCGCCGTCGCGGACGCGGCCGGCCCGCCAGAGTCCGCCGGCACCGCCGCGCCAGCGGCACCATGGGCCGGGTACTTCGCGGCCCACCCGTTCAGCAGCCGCTGGTAGGCATCCAGCCGCGGCGACTTCGGCTCGCTGCGGCCGTTCTCCCAGTTCTTCACCGACTGGGTCGTCGTCTTCAGCGCTGTGGCCAGGCGGGCCTGGGTGATGCCGGCGGCCTCACGCAGCCGGGCACGCTCCGCCGGAGGCGGCAGATGCGGCTCCTCGTTCAACAGAGCATCGACGGACGCGAACAGCTCTTCCTCAGATGCCACCCCTGCACCTCCACTCCGAAAGATCCGGAAACGTAACCACGAACTTATCCCATTCCTTAACCCGCTGACGGAGCGTGTTCGGCGCGCCTGGTGATCTTCGGGGTGGTTGCGGGTGCAGGGCCAGTGCTGGCTTCTGGGCGTACGCACCGCTTGCCCGCCCCGGGCCGGGCAGGCCCGCTTGTTGAGGCCGGCGACTGGGCGCGCTGCCCCGCAAGGTGTGCGCAGAAGACGAACGGCGCCACCACGCCCAGGCCCTGGACACGTGCCTGGCTCATCCGGATGACTGCCTGAGAGGTTGCGGACGAAGTCCGTCTTCTCCCCTTCGGCACCCTGGCCGCCCGCCCGGATGCTGCAGTGGTCCACCCGCTCCGGGACCTTGCCTCCAGGCACCGCCACCGCCCCTGCCCAGAGCAGGCGCTCCCGTGACGCAGCGCAGGAACGCGGAGATGTCAGTGCCTGCTTCTAGGATCCACCGGATACACACCGGTTCACGGAGGTTCCCCGCATGCCCATCACCGCGCCCGACTACTCCCGGTACTTCACCGACGGGACCTCCTTCGCTTGCGGACGCGACCTGACCGGAACGCTGTCCGTGGTGCGCGTGGGCGAACTCACCCTGCATTCGGGCCAGGTGGTGGCGTGCGACCCGTTCGTGTACCTGGGCAGCGGGGACGTACCACCCTTCACGGTCGCGGTGGAGCCCGGCCGTTACGCCGTGGACGCTGCCGTCGCCACGCTGGTTCGTCCAGGCGCGGAGTCGGGGCCCCACCCGCACACTCGCGTCGCGGCCGCCCGGCTGGTGATACGTGACGTGGAGGTGGCCGGGTGGGAGCTTGCGCTGCTGCCCGGACAGGATCCGGCGGAACTGGGTGACGAGCAGTACTTCGGCTACGGCGTGGACGCGGGTACCGGCTGCTTCTACGACGCCTCGGCCGAGAACGCTTTTCCGGGGACGGAGGACGAGGAAGGGGCGGTGTGGGCGGCCATGGAGTCTGCCGGGCACGGACCCGACGTCTTCATGGCCCAAGGCGAGGGCGGCCACAACCTCGCCGGGTTCACGTCCGGGTGGGGCGACGGCGCATATCCGACCTGGATCGGCCGCGCGGCGGACGGCAGCGTCGCCTGCTTCCTCACCGACTTCTTCGTCATACCCCACTCGGCCGAGGCCGACGCGCTGGCTTCGTAGCCCGCGGGGGCGGCGAAGGCCCGCGCCGCACGGCGGGTCCGCCGGTCGAACACGGCGGTCATACCGGAGTGCTCTTTCCAGCGCACCCGAACTGTGGCGCCTGGCAGCCGGGACAGAGGGCGAGGGATGACCGGCTGCACGTCCAAAGCGTCGCGGCTGCCCCACGCCGAGGTGAACCGCACCTCCTCGAAGGGGTGCCCGGGGCCGCGGTGAGGCGCCCGCCGACCTTCCGGGGCGCCTCCGGGCGCAGCCGGCCCGCCTTGCCCGAGGCGGCCGAGGACGAGTTGAGGGGCGGGTCAGGGTGCCGGGGACGGCGCCGATGATCGCTGCCCCCAGGCTCCGGCCCGCTCTGCCTGCGGGCCGCCCGCCGCCCGCTCAGGTGGTGGTGGGGGGCGACGGCGGCCTCCCTGGTGAGGCGCCTTCGTAGCCGGTCGCAGGTTCCCCCGAGCCCGAGTCCCTCGGAGTCCTGCGTGCGTTCCTGGCGATCGAGATTGACAGTCGAAGCCGGATGAGCGCGACACCAGCGCGTGCAGGTGTGCGCGGAAGGGGGGTGTCCGGCTCCTGCCGGGCTCGTGCGTGGGCGGACACGAACGCGTCCACCGCGTCCCGCGCCGGGCGCCGCCTGCGAGCCGTCCGCGGCGATGCCCAAGATCGGCTCGACATCATGATCGCAATGCCGGCCCCCGCGCCGCTACGGCCCTGGCCTACGCCGAGCCGCACCTGCTCATATCCACGCCCAGTGTCACCCGCTGGACCCAAGAGCACGACGGAGAGACGCCGCAGCGTGCACTCGCCCGTCACCACGCTTTGAACAGCAGTGAACAACCAGGCCACAAACGTGTGGGGGACCTCGCCGTTCGGCCGGAGCGTCCTCAGGGAGGCGCACGGTGAGCCGGGCACCGGCCCCAGGCCGTTCGCGGCCTTCCCGGACGCCTCCGGCATGGCGGCCCCGGCCGCGGCGTTCACCGCCGCCGAGGCCCCTGTGCCCTCCGCCGCGCAGCGGTCCGGCCCTGGCCGACCGCAGCCCGCCTCGTCCGCGGCCGCGGACAGGGAGCTGCCGTCGGCGCACAGCGTGCCGACGCGGGCGTTGCCCGGCCCTGCGTCAGAAGGTCAGGTTCCAGGCGTCGATCCTGCCTGTGTCGGAGGCGGCGTTGTCGTTGACGCGCAGCTTCCAGGTGCCGTTCGCGACCTCCGAGGAGGCGTCCACGGTGTACGTCTGGGCGATGTTGTCGGCGCTGCCGCCGGTGTGGTTGTGCAGCGTGTAGACGGTGCCGTCCGGCGCCACCAGGTCGACCTTCAGGTCACCGATGTAGGTGTGCTTGATGTCCACACCCACCTTGAGGGTGGCCGGGGCGTTGCCGGTCACGCCGGTCACGGCGATCGGGCTCTCCACGGTCGCGTTGTCGTTGACGGCGAAGTCCGCGAGGTTCTCGAAGTACGTGCCGGGCGGCGGGGTGGTCCCGACGGCCTTGAGGGCGTCGACCTGTCCTTCGCCGAAGAACGAGTTGCTGGCCGTCGTGCCCGTGCAGCGGCTGTCCGAGGGGCAGGCGATGTCGTTGGCCTGCTCGGCCAGCCTGGCGCGGAGCTGCGCCGGGGTGATGCCCGGGTCGGCGCTGGCGATGAGTGCCGCCACGCCGACCACGTGCGGGGTGGCCATCGAGGTGCCGCTCTTGCTGCCGTAGCCCCCGCCGGGGACGGTGGAGTACACGCTGCTGCCCGGCGCCGCGACGTCGATGACGCCCTGCCCGTAGTTGGAGAACGAGGCCTTGGTGACGCCCGTGCCGTTGGCCGCGACCGTGACCACGCCCGGCAGCTCGGTCGGGATGTCGAGGCAGGCGTTGGTGATGGTGCGGGTGACCGGCGTCGAGTCGTTCGGGCTCGCGGAGTCGGTCGTCTTGTGGGCGAGGTCGTAGTTCTCGTTGCCCGCCGCGGCGACCTGGAGGGAGCCCTTGCCCTCGGCGTACTCCTGGGCGCGCCTGACGCCCTCGATGATGGCGGCCTGGTCGATGTTGTCCGGGCAGTTGAACTGCCACGGGTCCGTGTAATAGCTGTTGTTGGTGACCTTGAAGCCGTGGTCACCGGCCCAGACGAAGCCGCAGATGGTGTTCTCGGCGAAGAAGAAGGAGTTGCCCGGCTCGGCGACCCGGACCGCGGCGATCCTCACCCCGGGGGCCACGCCGACGACGCCCTTGCCGTTCTTGGCCGCGGCGATGGTGCCCGCCACGTGGGTGCCGTGCGTGTCGACGTCCCGCCAGGCGCCGGCACGGGTGTCGGGCTTGCCGTAGGCGCAGGAGACCGAGTCGGCCGCGTCGAAGTTGGGCGCCAGGTCCTGGTGCTGGTCGTCCACACCGGTGTCCAGGATGCCGACCGTGACGGAGGCGGAGCCCGGGTTCACGGCCCAGGCCTGGTCGGCCTTGATCTGGCTCATGTCGGCCCGGACCGGTTCTCCGGCCGGGGTCGAGGCCTGGGCCGGGTTGGCCGGGAGCGCCGGGTCGTAGGCGTCGGCCGGGACGTCCGAGGTGCGCGTGGCGCCGACCTGCTGCACGCCGGCGACACCGCGCATGGCGGCGGCGAATCCGCTGGACGCCGAGTGGGCGACGATCACGCCGATGGCGTCGAAGTCCGAGAAGACGGTGCCGCCGTTGGCCGCGATCGCCGAGCGGACCGCAGAGCTGTCACCGGGGGCGGTGATCACGAGGTAGGCACGCGTGCCGGCCACCCAGGCCGCACTCTGGGATGCCGGCACGGCGGCCAGAGCGTGGGCCTTGGCGGCCGGCGCGGTGGAGGGGACGACGGGGAGCGTGCCCGCGAGGGCGCCCGGGGCGCCGAACGCGAGGGCGGCACCGAGCGTGGTCGCCAGCACCAGCGCGCGTCTGGGTCGGCCGGATATGGGGGGTATCAATGCGTCCTCCGGAGACGGCCCGGCCGCGCCGAGGGCACCGGCCGCGCCGTACGAAACGAATGGTCGATGCAAGATGTCAGGTACATGCCCTTGTACGGAAGTACCTTTCCGCGCAGGGACGTCATAGAGGCATGGCTGAAAAGAGACGCACCCCGGGCATCGAGAGGTCGAGACCTCTCAGGAGCCCGGCGACGCCGACCGCGCCCTGGCATACGCCGCCGACCAGGCGCCGGCCGTGCTGCCCGCACCGGAGCCGGACCCGACCCGAGGCGCTCCCCGGCCATCGCCGCCTCGAGGCCGTTCTGCACGAAGGGCCTGCGGCCCGCATCCACATCACCTACGACGGACCCACCACCGCCACCGATCCCCTCGCCCCCGCCGCCCGAGAGCAGTACACCACCGTCGTCCCCGCCCGGATCAGCGCCGGCACCTGGCCGCAGCCCGCACCGAGCGGACCCGCCCCGAACTCCCCGCCGACGCCGATGAGGTGACCGCGCCCAACATCCACGGAACCTACCTGCCCGCGCTCAAGACCCACCTGCCGTTCGGCCGGCCCGAGCACTCGACCAGCAACCAGCACGACCGGCGCGGGGCCGGCTTCCACCGCGGCACCAGCGCCCCGGCGGAAGCCGCCGCGGACTGCCCGACCGTAGCGAGCCCCAGCTTCCGGGCGTGTCGGGTCGGAGGGATGTCGTCCCGCTGCTTGTCCCCCTTTTCCTCACGGGAGCCTCATACACAAGTCGTGCCGGCGGGGGAGAACACCACCCGGCCGGTGCGTTGCTGCAAGCAGGGCCGATCCGAAAACTCGTACATCCTTTGGGGCGCGGCGGCGGTCGGCGCGGCGTCGGCTCCGAGGCCGCACTCCAAATGACTCAGAGCCGACATCAAACATTTTGTCGGCCCAGCCGACGCCAACTAGAGCCAGCCACATCAGGTGCAGGTCAGGACTGACGCCCAGGGCGGGCCTCCGAGCGCCGAGCGGCTCAGAGGGTACGCAGCGTGGCCTCAACCGCCTCCACGATGCCGTTATGGGCTGCCGGCTCCACCCGATGGGCTCTGCCTACGGGGACCGGGGCCTGCTCCGCGATGCGGTCCAGCACCCGCAGGAAGTTCTTGTCGGCGGTGACAAACACGTCGCAGTCCGGCAGGTAGGAGGCGTGTTGGACGTCAATGGAGTTGCCGTCGGTCACCTTCATGTCCATCTGTACGGTGTCCGCCGCCCACCGGAGCCAGGCGCGTGGCATGTACGCGGATTCCACCTCATACAGCCAAAACCGGTTGAACGCCTCCCGGGAGTCACACATAGCGCGTAGGTCTACCCGGGCGCCGACCCAGTCGGCGTAAGTAGTCTCCTCCTGCGTGAGCACAGATCGACGGCTCCTCGCGAAGGCATGCCAGTACACCTCCTGGCTGTACGGCCGCCATGCCGCGACCCATTCGTCAGATGGCCACCCTGCCCGCTGTTCGATCGGGGTCTCCTCACCCGGGGCCAGCGTGATGCGGGAGAGGCCGCGGAGATCGAAGCCGGCCTCGCGCCAACGCCCCCGCTGTTCCTTCTGGTTATCCACGACAAAGCGCACCGTGCGCGCGGTCCGACGGGCCGGTTCCGCGTCGCGCAATCAGTCGTGGTGCTCCACCGCCTCCCGCCAGAACATCTTGGTCCAGTACGTACGCCATGTCGCCTCACGTCCGGTGTCGGGCACTGCCCGCATCCACTCCGGGTGCAAACGGCGCACTTCGGAGATGACCTCGGCACCCTCCCGGTCGGCCTCGCTGCACAGCCGTTCGTCCGTCGCGGTCGTGATGGCCTCGATGATGGCCGCCCGCATGTCCGAGTGCGGATGCTGCAGCACCTCCAGCAGGACGCTCGGCGCGGTTACCACGCGATGCCGAGGAAACGAGCGACCGTCCTGAACCGGTCCCCGGCCCTCGCATCCCCCACATAGGACCAGATGTTGTTGTCGAGCATGATCCTCACGCTGCCGTTCCCCCTCGAATGCCCTACGCACTCGCCCATTCCAGACCGAGGTTGGCGAGTGTGGCGAGTTTGTCGGTGGTGAGCTTCGCACGGCGTCCCTTCTGGTTCATGATCCAGACTCCGAGCTTGACCTGGGTGCCGTCTTCCAGCCGCTCTGTGTGGCCTCTGGGGACGGTCACGGAGCCTTCGCGGGCCTTGTACTGCGCTAGGGCTGCAACGCCCCGTTCGAAGGCTCCCACGGGTGTCGTGGACGGCTTCGTGGGCACTTCCGGCTCCTGGGCGAGCGGTGTGATGCCGAGCTGCTCCAGGCGTTCGCGCTGCCCGTCCATCAGCCCCTGCCAGACGGCGGGCTGACGGTTTTTCGTGAGCCATCGTCCGATGTCCATTCCGTGGCAAGTCACGCCGGGCAGGACCTCCGCTCGGCCCTCTTCGTCGCGCACGAGCTCGCGTAGTGCGGCGTAGTGGCGTTGCCAGTCCGCTGGCCATGCCGGGTTCCAGTCCTCGTCCACGGCTTCCAGCGCCGTCTTCCATTCGGGGTGGCCGTCCAGCGCACCAGGACGCCGCAAATTCGCAAGCCACATCCCCAATGGTCTATCCAGCGCGGTCGCAGTGCGGGGGGCGCAGAGCGTCCAGTGCTGGTCGTAGTACGTCCTGGCCGCTTCCAAGTTTTCCTGGAAGCGTTCGTCGGCCGGTGACCAGACCATGCCGAGTTGTTCGAGCCGCCTCGCGCGTTGGCCGGTCATCTGCCCGGCTGCGTAGGCGCGTCGTTGTTCCGCGACCCATTGTCCAAGCGGTGTCGCGCCCTCGCGGTGTCCGTAGGGCACGCGGGCGCTCCCCTCGCGCTCGACGTACGTCTTCAGCTTCGCCCAGCCGCGGGCCCAGTCCTGGCGTTCGGTGTCGATGACGTTGAAGGAAACCCAGTCCGCGACCATCATGGGATCCCTGGGGGCGGCGAAACGGAGCAACAAGCG
The DNA here is from genome assembly GCF_054660435.1 of Streptomyces sp. YKOK-I1. Lineage (NCBI taxonomy): Bacteria > Bacillati > Actinomycetota > Actinomycetes > Kitasatosporales > Streptomycetaceae > Streptomyces > Streptomyces sp. YKOK-I1. The sequence continues at coordinate 44,366 of NZ_BAAGDR010000002.1, read as the reverse complement.
GGATTCTTCTTCGCCGTCTTCTGGCGCGACACCGATGTTCACGGACGGCTGCGCGACGTCCTTCTGCGGCTCCTGGGGGATGGCGAGCAGTTCCACGGCCTCTTCATCGTGGGCCCGCAGACCTTCCAGGACTTTCACCAGGGGCCGGTAAGAGCCGGAGGTGAACATGTCCTCGGGCTGCTCTCCGGGCTGGAGGAAGACGGGCACGATCAGGGAGGCGAGCTTGCCTTGTCCGGGCTTCTGCCGGAGTGCCCGGCCGATGGCCTGGACGATGTCGTGCGGCGCGCCCTTCGGGTCCAACAGGGCGACTGAATCCACGCTTCGAATATCGACGCCCTCGCCCAGGACACGACAGTTCGAGAGCACGGCCCGCTGCGCCGTGGTCCCGAACGAACCCAGGACCTCTCGCCGGCGTTCGGGGACGTGCTCACCGCACAGCCAGTCCGCCCAGATGCGCTTCGGGTAGGTCTCGGGCCGGTCGGCGTGCAGCTTGGCCGCGACCCGCTCCAGGCCCTCCGCGTACGCCTGCGCCTCGATAGTCCGGTGGTGGAAGGTGATGCACGTCGACAGGTCGTGCTGCGCCATCGTGTGCAGCAACGCGGCCTGGAGGGCTCCGAGGCGCTGCCCGCGGACCTCTTCGGTGTGCCGTTCCTCGCCCATCAGCCGCTCGGGCGTGACGACCGGGTCCTGGAGCTCCAGGACGATGATCTGGAACCGCGCCAACAGGCCCCGGGAGATAGCAGAGGCGAGCGAGAGCTTGTAGAGGACGGGCCCGAAGACCTTCTCGTCATCCATGCTCGCCGCCATCTCCCTCGGCAGCGGGTCACGCCCCCCCTCGGCAACCTCGCGGTTCAGCCGCTCCTCCCAGATCCGCGGCGTCGCCGTCAGGTACAGCCGCCGGTACGCCGGGATGACGGTCTGGTCATGGATGTCCGCCCACGCCTTACCCATCGCCCCACTTGTCCTGTGGGCCTCATCAATTACCGCGAGGTCTACCGGGTCCAACTTCTGGCCGTAGACGCCCTCTGACAAATCCGTTAGTGATCACTAGGTGAGTGATGCGCTGACCTGTGGATCTAGTGATCGGTGCAGGATTTCTCTATCGCTGCGTGGTTCAGGTGGATTGGTCTGTGCTGGTCAGGGGCTGGCGGGTCGTGCCTGAGAGGCGGCGGCAGGGCCAGCGCGTGGCCTTGGTCGTCGAGGCGATCCGCCGCCTGTCTGGGGGCTGTTACGCGGTAGCGGTGTTTCCCGGAATGGGTGAGTACCCCGAAGACTGTGAGCAGGTCACCGAGGCCTATCGGCTCCAGGCGAAGGAGGAGATCGCCGCACTGTGGGAGAGCATCGGCTTCCAACTGTTCCGCCGCGGGGTATGGCTCCTGGACACCGCCCTGCGCCGACCGGAGAACTCATGCAGGCCCGCCGCGCTCAACTGCGCGCGCTCGGCACGGCCTTCCAGTAGTCCGGGTCCGTCTGAGAGCGGCTCGGCGGACACCACGGCTGACGCAGACGGCCCGGGTCGTGCCGGGGAGGCCGTGTACGATCCGGCTTTTCCTGCGGGCGCTGGTCTGGTTCGGGCAAGCCGTGACCGCAGCGAACGGCTCCCGCCCCCGAAGTTCGACGAACTGCCGTATGTACGCACCGTGGCGGCCGACTGAGGCGGATCGTGTCCCGCGTGATGGTGTAGCCGATCGACGTTGAGTAGTGCGCCGGTGTGCTCCGGCTGGTGATGTCCGCTCCCTGCGCAGGGGACGAGCCACCGTGCGTCTCCTCCCTGATGAACGCCCAGTTCATCGAGGGGAGGAGACGCACAGTGGCCCTGTCCCAGTCTGAACTCACCCGCCTGCTTCAGTCACTGCATTCGACCGAGGGACTCGAACTCGTCCGCAGTGTCGCCGAGCGGATGCTGCAGGAGCTGATCGAGGCCGAGGCCACGGCGAAGATCGGCGCCGAGTGGAACGAGCACACCGACACCCGCACCAACTACCGCAACGGGCACCGCGACAAGACGCTCACCACCCAGGCCGGCGACCTCGACCTGGCCATCCCCAAACTGCGGTCCGGCAGTTTCTTCCCCTGTCTGCTGGAGCGTCGGCGCCGCATCGACCAGGCCCTCTACGCCGTCATCATGGAGGCATACGTCGAGGGCGTCTCCACCCGGTCGGTCGACGACCTGGTCAAGGCCCTGGGGGCGGACACCGGGATCTCCAAGAGCGAGGTCTCCAGGATCTGCGCAGCCCTGGACGAGCCGTTGACGGCGTTCCGCACCCGGCCGCTGGACCACACCCGCTTCCCCTACATCTACCTCGATGCCACCTACTGCAAGGCGAGGGTCAACCACCAGATCGCCTCGCGGGCCGTGGTCATCGCCACCGGCGTCACCGAGGACGGCGGCCGCGAAGTCCTCGGCGTGATGGTCGGCGACAGCGAGACCGAGGTGTTTTGGACCGAGTTCCTGCGTCACCTGCGCGAACGGGGCCTGTCCGGGGTCCGTCTGGTCATCGGTGACCATCACAGCGGCCTGGTTGCCGCGATCGGCAAGGTGATGCTCGGCTCCGCCTACCAAAGATGCCGGGTCCATTTCCTGCGCAACGTCTTCGGCGTGATCGACAAGCACGCCGGTGAGATGGTGGCCGCGACGATCCGCACGATCTTCGCCCAGTCCGGCCCCACCGCGGTCAGAGCCCAGGCCGACACCGTCGCCGACATGCTCGGCGGGCAGTTCCCCAAGGTGAAGCAGATGCTGCTGGAGGCCAAGGACGATCTGACCGCCTTCGCGGTCTTCCCGGAGCGGCACTGGAAGAAGATCCAGTCGACCAACCCGCTGGAGCGGGTCAACCGGGAGATCAAGCGCCGCACCGACGTCGTCCAGGTCTTCCCCAACGACGACGCCCTGTTGCGGCTGGTCACCGCCGTGCTCTTCGAGATGCACGACGAATGGATCGCCTTCCCCCGCCGCTACCTCCCCGAAGGCAGCATGGACGATCTCTACCCCGAACTCCCCGAAAGCGCCCCGGCGCTAACCAACACACCAAACACGCCCACCAGCTGATCGACTACACCATCACGCGGGACACGATCCTGAGGCGTCGTTCTGCCTGGACCGGCCGTGCTCCTGACGGCTCGTGGGTCGACTCGGCGACTGTGAGTGCTTGAGGTGGTTCATGCAGGGGTGCGTTTGGTTCGGCGTAGCAGGGTCAGGGTGGTGACGGCGGCGAGGGTCATCCAGGTTTTGCCGAGGATCTGTCCTGGGAGGAAGTCGAGGGAATCGAAGGCGAGTTGGAGGAACAGGAGGCTGTCGGCGAGCAGGCCGACAGCGTTCGATGCAAGCATTGCGAGGAGCAGTCCGCGTTGCCGCAGCGGCTCGTAGACGGCGAAGTCCATGATTTCGGCTACGGCGAAGGCGATCGCGGAGGCTGTTGCGAGGTTTGGGTCGGCCAGGAGGTAGGACAGGAGGGTGCCGATGGCTATGGCGGTGAGGACGGCACCGCGTCCTGCGGCTTCTCGTGCGAGATCGCGCAGTATGAGGGCGAGGCCGACCATGTACACCCCGGCGGGGGCGGTGTAGCCGAGGCCTACTGGGACGACGCCGAAGTGGGTGACGGCGAGGTTGGCGGCCGGGATGGTCGCGATGTAAGCGAGGAGAGTGAGGATTCCAGCGCGGGCGGGGACGTTCACGATCTGCTTTCTGTGGTGATCGAGGCATAGCGCGCCCTGTTTGACGACGGACGGGCGCGGAGACAAACCTCGCGCAGTTCACCACATGGCACTGACAGCCGGATGGTTCGTTTTTCGGCTGCAGCGGCCGAGGTGTCGTGGCGGCCACATCCCAGGTCGGCATCTGCTACGGGCTTTGAGGCCGGGACCGGTTTCTCAGCACGCGCTGGATGATGGTCGATCCGCTGGCCTGTGGCGCGGGGTGTCACACAAACCGGAGCTGGCTCGGTGCCCCCGGCAGCCGCTGCCGAATCCGGGTCGCCGTGGTGGCCGTGGAGAGCGAGACCCCCTGCCCGCAGGGGGTCTGGACAAGGGGGCGCTGAATGCGCAGGGCTGCTTCGAGCGTGCGAAGCCCTGGAGCAGCGGCGGGGCGCCGAGCGGCACTGCGTGTCCATGTGCCGCCGTGACGGTGCGCGGGCGATGGACTCCTCTTGTGCGGTACTGGCGCGCCCGGCGCCTTCAGCGGTGAGTCGTGCGCGCGTTGGGGTGTCAGCAGGTGTGGTGCAGGGTGGCGATGGCGTCGTGGCTGTGGATGCTTTCGAGGTTTTTCGCGGTGACGGTGTGGGTGAGTGCTTTGTCGCGGCACGTGAGGCTGATGTCGCGGATGATGTCTTCGACGAAGACGGGGTGGTCGTAGGCCTGCATGGTGACGACGCGTTCGTCGGGCCGTTTGATCAGCGGGATGACAGGGGCGGAGCCGGTGGCGCGCAGCAGGTCGACGATCTCGTGGACGGGCAGGGGATAGGGGGCGTCCGCGGTCCCGGTGATCTCCAGGGTGATCTCGCTGCGCTGGTTGTGGGCGCCGTAGTCGGAGATGGCCTTCGAGCAGGGGCACAGGCTGGTGACATGCGTGGTCACCGCAGTGGCGACCGTGCAGTCGGAGGTGGTGATGCGGCCGGTGACGGTGACGTCGTGGGTCTGCCAGGACTCTTGCCGGCTGGCGGGAGCGGTTACAGAGGTGGCGATAGGCAGCGACAGGATCAGGGTGAGAGCCGGGGCGTCGAGAAGGGTGAGGCCTCGTTTGAGGGCGAGGGGCAATTCCTGCGGGGTGAGCGTGGCGACTTCCTCGTGCACGAGGGCGATCATGCGGCTCATGTGGGTGCCTCGCCGGTCGGCTTGCAGGCCGACGGTCACGCTGATGTCGGCGATGCCCTGCTGTCGGGTGTGGCCGTCGTCGAAGGTGAGGGGATAGCGCAGGCCGCTGATGCCCACTTCGTCGATGGCGATGCCTCGGCGGTCGGGTTCGTTTTGGATGTCGTGCATGCTCACGCGCCTCGGTAGGTGCAGCCGGAGGTGCAGGTTTCCCGCACGGTGATCGCGGACAGTGCGGGAAGCTCGTCGATCAGCCGGTCCCAGATCCAGCGGGCCAGGTTCTCACTGGTGGGATTGTCTAGTCCTTCGATGTCGTTCAGGTAATAGTGGTCGAGTTGCGCGTCGATGGGCTTGAAGGCGCGTTTGACGTCGCCGAAGTCCATGACCCAGCCCAGTTCTGCGTCGACAGGGGCTTCGACGTGCACGATCACCTTGTAGGAGTGGCCGTGCAGGCGCGCGCATTTGTGGCCCTCCGGCACGCGGGGCAGTCGGTGCGCCGCTTCGAAGGTGAACTCGCGAAAGATTTCCATTACTGAATTCCCAGATACTTGTGCGTCTGGAGGGAGAGTGTCCAGCGCGGGTTCTTCATGCAGTACTCGACGGCGGCACGGGTGTGGGCTTCGCGGTGGGCATCGTCCAGCGGTTGCAGCCGGAAGTGGCGGAAGTCCAGGTCTTCGAACTGGGCGGGGTCGCCTCCGGCCTGCGGGTAGACCAACTTCAGTTCGTCGCCCTGGGTGAGGACCAGGGTGGAGCCGATCTTGGGGCTGACGCACAGCCAGTCGATACCGCGGGGAGCAGGGCGGGTGCCGTTGGTCTCCACCGCGACTTCGAAGCCTCGCTCGTGCAGCGCGTCGATGGCTTCCTCATCCAACTGCAGCAGGGGCTCTCCGCCGGTGCACACTACGAACCGGTGGGCCGGGTCGGTGCTGGGCCACGCGGCCTCGACGGCGGCTGCCAGATCCTGCGGGGTGCGGAAGCGGCCGCCACCTTCACCGTCGGTGCCGACGAAGTCGGTGTCGCAGAACTGGCAGACGGCACGGGCGCGGTCCTGCTCCCGGCCTGTCCACAGGTTGCAGCGGGAGAAACGGCAGAACACCGCCGGGCGCCCTGCGTGGCTGCCCTCGCCCTGCAGGGTGTAGAAGATTTCCTTGATCAGGTAGGTCATGCTCAGGCGCTCTGGTATTGGACGGGGTCCTTCACGCCGGCTTCGGCGAAGCCCTTCAGGCGCAGCAGGCAAGTGTCGCACCGGCCGCAGGCCCGCCCCTGCTCGTCGGGGTCGTAGCAGGAAGAGGTAAGGGAGTAGTCCACGCCCAGGCGCAGGCCCTCGCGCACGATGTCGGCCTTGGACAGCGCGATCAAAGGGGAGTGCAGGGTCATTTTCGAACTTCCTTCCACCCCGGCCCGGGTGGCCAGGTTGGCCATGGTGGCGAAGGCCTCCATGTACTCGGGGCGGCAGTCGGGGTAGCCGCTGTAGTCCACGGCCGTGACCCCGGTGAAGATGTCACTCGCGCCGACGGTCTCGGCGAAGGCGAGCGCGAAAGACAGGAAGATCGTGTTGCGGGCCGGCACATACGTGATCGGCACCCCACCCTCCTCGACATCCTCCAGCTTTTCGTGCTTGGGCACCTCGATGTCCGACGTCAGGGCCGAGCCGCCGAAGACACGAAGATCGATGTCGGCAATGACGTGCCGGGCCACACCCTGGACCTGCGCCACACGCTGGGCCGCCTCCAACTCGATGCTGTGCCGCTGGCCGTAGCGGAAGCTGAGCGCGTAGGGAGTGAAGCCCTGGTCCTTGGCGATGGCCAGCACCGTGGTCGAGTCCAGGCCGCCGCTCAGCAACACGATCGCGGGACGGTCCATGCTGTCACTCCCTTATCTGCAGTCCAGTTTCCTCAGCCGAGGCAGATGCAGCCTACCCCCCTAACTACCGGCTACAGTAACCACAACAACACGCGAGTTACGGAAGCCAGGGGTCGAGTCGCAGTGAACGAGTTGCCCATCGTGGTCACGTGCACGGACCGAAAGACCTCACCGCCCCCCGCGACCCTGCAGGCACGCACCCTGCCCGCCGGCGACCTGCTGCAGCGAGCCGCAGAATGGGCACGCCGCCTGCAGACAGCCGATGGCCGGCCGACGACCCTGCAGAACCTCTACCAAGGGGATCAGTGGCGGCGAGCCCTCGCTCTCACCGACGCAGCAACCCGCGCGGGTTTCGTTCCTCGCCTGTATGTAGCCTCGGCCGGCCTGGGCCTGCGGCCAGTCTCCAGCCTCGCACCGTCCTATGCCGCGACTTTCCTGCCACGACATGCGGATTCCGTGGCTTCCTCCAGTCGTGAGGCATCCCTGTGGTGGGAGCACCTGCAGCAGTTGGACGGTGCCGGTGATCTGCCCCAGATTGCGACCGCCGCCGGACGGGCTCTGGTGGTGGTGTCGGAGACCTACGCCCACGCCATGCAGCGCGACTTGCACCGCCTCGCCGCGACCGGCGCCGAAACGGTGCTGATCGGGGGCGCGTGCGAGGTGGAGGGGATACTGCGGGTGCCGGCCAATGCCGCCTTGCGCCAAGCCCTCGGCGGAACCCTCACCAGCCTGAACACCCGCACGGCAGCCTCCTGGCTCGAGCACTGCACACCGGGCCGCCTCATCAGCCCCCAGGCGCAGGCGCGTTGGGGCGCTTGGGCTGCGCAGGCGGCCCGGCCCGAACGCTACGCCCGCACCCCCGTGCCGGACGAGACGGTGATCGCTTTCATCAAGGAGATGAAGAGCCTCCACCCCGACTCCTCCCGTACCCGTCTGCTGCGTCTGTTCAGAGACAAGGGGATGGCCTGCGAACAGAAACGCTTCGCAGACCTGTACACGTCAACGATTGGCCGCTGATGACTTCCACTGTGCTCAAGCGCCGGGCCCTGCGAATCGAGCAGCACCCCACGATCCCTTTGTATGTGTTCACGCTGGCGGCCGAAGAGGTGCACCAGGTCGCCGACGTCGCGCGGATCTCCCGGGACGAGGCCGGCAGGCTCATCGGCTACCAGCGCCCCGAGAAGAAGCAGCACGTCAAGCAGATCCTGGAGTACCTCGACGGCGACGAAGTCCTCTTCCCCAACGGACTGATCCTCGCCCTGCCCTCCGACGTGCGCTTCAAGTCCAGCCCCGGCCCCGGCAGCAGCGACGGCCTGTGCACCTCCGGCACCTTGGAGATCCCGCTGCCGGATTCCCCCGACGCCCCCCGGCCGGCCTGGATCGTCGACGGCCAGCAGCGCAGCCTCGCTCTGGCCCGCACCCGTAACACCCGCCTGGCCGTGACCATTGCCGGCTTCGTCGCCGAAGACCTCGAGACCCAGCGAGACCAGTTCCTGCGCGTAAACACTGTCTCCCCGCTGCCGACCAACCTCGTCACCGAGCTCCTTCCTGAAGTCGGCACGGCCCTGCCCACCAAACTCTCCGCCCGCAAACTCCCCTCGGTCCTGGTCGAAGCCCTCAACCACGACAAGGACTCGCCCTTCCGCGGACTGGTGCGCCGCCCCTCCACCACCATGGAGCAAAAAGCGGAGGCCGTCGTCACCGACAACAGCCTCACCACGGCCATCCAGGAATCCCTCAATTCCCCGTCCGGCGCCTTCTTCCCCTACAAAAACCTCTCCAACGGCACCGTCGACACCGCCACCATCCGGCAGATCCTCATCATCTACTGGAGCGCCGTCCGTGACACCTTCCCCGAAGCCTGGGGCCTGCCCGCGACCCGCAGTCGACTGATGCACGGAGTGGGCATCCGCTCCATGGGGCGCCTCATGGACCGCGTGATGATGGCCATCCCTCCCGCTTCCCCCCACGCACTGGAGCAGGCACGCGCCGAACTCGCCCTGATCGCACCGCACTGCCGCTGGACCGAAGGGCGCTGGCCGGACCTGAACATCCCCTGGAACGAACTCCAGAACAATCCGCGCCACATCTCAACCCTCTCGAACTACCTCCTCCGTATCTATGTGCAGGAAAAGGCAAAAGCCGCGTGAAATTCTATTTCCCTGACAGCCAGGACCTGGTGAGCCCCACCTACGACTTCGTCAACGACGAGTACTCGCCCTACCGAGTGCGCCAGCGCGACGACGTCTACGCTCACCAGGCCGTGACGCCGATCCCCTACGACGGGATCCTCGTCAGCAAGGCGGTTGTCGACGGATCCGTGAAGGGTGCGGGAAAGTACTCCTCCCCGCAGCGCGAGCGCTTTTACCGTCTGGGCGTGAGGTCCTTCTTCCGTCTTCCCGAATCCTGCTCCACCATCGGCGACTGTGGCGCCTTCAACTACATCGACGAAGAGCGCCCACCCTACGAAGTGGACGAAGTCCTCGACTTCTACGGCCGCTGCGGATTCGACGCCGGCATCAGCATTGACCACATCATCTTCGGTTACATTCCCGAAGAATCAGATGCGCAACCCGAAGACGCTTGGATCACCCGACAGCAGATCTCCCTGGAACTGGCTGAAGAATTCTTCGCCGCAGCCCAAAAATCAGGCACGCGCTTCGAACCAGTCGGTGCGGCACAGGGGTGGGGCCCGCAAAGCTACGCGCACAGCGTGGAGCAGTTGCAGAAGATGGGATACCGGCGCATTGCCCTGGGTGGCATGGTCCCCCTCAAATCGCACGAAATCCTTTCCTGCCTGCGGGCCATCGACAGCATCCGCTCCCCGGAAACACGACTGCATCTCCTCGGCATCAACCGAGTCGACAGTATGGAGCAGTTCGCCCGCCACGGCGTGACCAGTTTCGACAGCACCTCCGCCTTCCGCCAGGCCTTCATGGACGACCGAAACAACTATCACACGGCTACCTCCTCCTACACGGCCATCAGAGTCCCTCAGGTCGACGGAAACCCTGCCCTCAAACGGCTCATTCTCTCCGGCAGTGTGTCGCAGGCGGACGCCATCATCGCCGAACGAGCATGCCTGAGCGCCCTGCGAGAATTCGACGCCAAGGAAAACTCCGTAGAGGACGTCCTTGCCGTCCTTGCAACTTACGAATCCCTCGTGCTCGGGCCGAAGAAGAAGAGCTATCTTGAACTCTATAAGCGCACCCTGAATGAGGCGCCCTGGCGTACCTGTCCCTGCGCACTATGCAAGAAGCACGGCGTCGAGATCGTGATATTCCGGGGCAGTGAGCGAAACAAGCGCCGCGGTTTCCATAATCTGACCGTGCTTGAAGCAAAAATGCGAAAACTTACCTTCGGGTAAAATTCTTTCTTATACTTTTTTGAACCATGTCAGGAGATGCGATGGCCGACCGCTACGAACTTAGGCTTCCTGCACTTGAGGTGCGCCAGGGCGACAGGAAAATCTACTGCTTCGCTGTCGACGGGAAGAAGATCCACAGTTTCGCCGCCGTCTCCCGCGTCCGGCGCGACGACGAAAGTGCCCTGCAGGGCTACCAGCGGCCCGAGGTCCTCAGCCACATCCGGGGCATCCGCCGCTACCTCGAGTCCGACAACGCCATGCTCCCCAACGCCCTGGTCCTGGCCTTCGACGACTCCGTCAGGTTCGAGACCGGAGCCCGCCGAAGCACTGGCGTCGAATACTCCGTCCCGGGTGAGTTGGTCATCTCCGTTGATGAATCCCTTCCCGACGAAGAAAAGCCCGCCCTGATCGTGGACGGCCAGCAGCGCAGCGCCGCCATCCGTGACGCGGACCTGGCCGAATTCCCCGTCGCCGCGGTCGGGTTCATCGCCGACAACAGCGAAGACCAGCGCTCCCAGTTCATCCTGGTCAACTCCACCAAGCCGCTGCCCAAGGGCCTCATCCACGAGCTGCTGCCGGAAACAAGCGGCCACCTCCCGCCTGCCTACGCCCGCAAGCGCCTGCCGGCGCAGCTGATGACCCGTCTCAACACCGACGGCCAGGGCCCCTTCTACGGCCGCATCGCCAGCCCCACCTCACCGCACGGCAACATCAAAGACACCGCCGTGCTGCGCATGCTGGAACACAGCCTCTTCGAAGGGGCCCTCTATCAGTACCGCAACCCCGAAGACGGCTCCGGCGACGTCGACCGCATGCTCCAGCACTTGCGCTCCTTTTGGACCATCGTGCGGGACACTTTCAGCGACGCCTGGAAACTCCCGCCCCGCCAGTCCCGCCTCACCCACGGAGCCGGCATCCAGGCCATGGGCTTCGTCATGGATAACCTCACCGACGGCATGCCGGCCGAAGACGTTGACTGTGACCACATCCGCAACGCCATCCTGGGCCTGATGCCGGTTGTCGCCTGGACTTCTGGCATGTGGCGCTTCCCCGACGGTGAACAGCGCCGCTGGAACGGCCTGCAAAACACCCCCAACGACATCCGCCTGCTCACCGATCTCCTGGTCCGCGCAGGGCGAAGCTGACCTGGTTCGCCGTGTCCGAATGACAGGACACGGTGAACATCTGTCCGGGCCTGCCGGCGCATCGGGGTTGGCGATGTGGCTGTCTACCACCGGACGAACCTCACGATCCGGCAGCTCGCGCCGCTGTTTGGAGTGTCGCCGGCCACGGTGTGCAGGGTCAGCCAGGGGCTACGGCCCCTCCTCGCGCTCGGGGCAGCCTCACGTCCCGTCGATGCCGCGGACCGGCTGTGGATCGTGGACGGCACGCTTGTCCCGGTCCGCGACCGCAAGGTCGGCGCCTCGAGCCGCAACTACCGCTTCTCGGCGAACGCGCAGGTCATCAATCAACGCCGACCACGCCTGGTTGTGGCCACCGCCCGTCCGGCCCCGGGCAACAAGGCCGACGCCCATGTCTGGCGCAACTCCGGCCTGCCGGACCAGTGCCGGGGTGTCACGGTGCTCGGCGACGGCGCCTACCTCAACGCCGGCCTGGTAGTCCCGCACCGGAAACGACCCGGCCGGCCCCTCCTGGCCGGCGAGGAAGCTGACAGCGCGGAGCATCGCCGGGTCCGTGGGCGGGTTGAGCATGCCTTCGCCCGCATGAAGCACTACAAGATCCTTCGTAACTGTCGACAAGCGCGACGACGGCCTTCACCACGCCGTACAAGCTGTCGCACACATGCACAACCTCGCCCTGGCCGCGTGATCACAAGAGCCGCGGTCGGACCCTGACCTGCAAAATCACGGCTTTGTCCAACCCGCTTCAGGCAGACTGTTCCTGATGATTGGCGGCATGCTTATACAAGGCGGTGATGGCCGCATGAGTCACGGAAGCCGAGCCGGCTCCCCGGGGATAGACGATCTCCTTGGCGTACTGGCCGATGCAGTTGGTGGCCGCATGAGCGGCGCATTGTGTGATCATCACACTGAAGTCCGAGTTTCGGGCTGCATCCTTCAGATGCTTCGACGCGACCTTTTCTGTTGAGAGCACCACCTTCACTAGGGGGAACTGGCGGGTGATTCGGTCTTGGACACGCTGCAGTACACCCTCGTCTAGACCGTAGACCAGTATCTGTGCGGCCCCAACAACCGGCTCAGCCTCAACGTTTTCCGAGGGCGCCCGCTCAGGCCAGTCCAGTCCAAGCTCAAGCTCGTTGCTGATCGACCGCGCTGTTGACAGGTATGCCTCATCGAGGCGTCGCATATGGACATGCAACGGACCGAGCAGGAGTTGGGCTGTCTGCACGCGGGCTGCGGGTGCTGGTGCGGCCCGTGCCACCAGGCGGTCGACAAAGTCAAGGGCCTGCCCGGCAGTCTCGGGCGCGACCCATTCATCGAATCGCACACTCAACTGTTCTAGAAACTCTTCGTACTCCGCAGCTTTGGGGGCGGAGCGAAGGAACAGTTCCAGGAGAAGATCCAGGACTGCGAGGTTCGCTAGGTCGCAGCGCTGGTTGACAATGCTCCGCATGATCGTGGTCAGCGTCTGGCAGAAGGTGATGTTTGAGCGCGTGAGTTCCTGCAGGAACGGCCCGAGCGCGTATTGCCATACCGCTTCGTACTCGGTGTCGGTGAGGTCGGCGAATACGTCTGCCATCTCCCCATCGGACACCGCCTCCAGTGGGGCTGGGGTGTCGTCTTGCCGGGCGTCCATCGTGCGGCAGAGGTCGAAGGCGGCCTTGTTGCCCTGGGCGACAGCCTTGACTATTTCGGCCCATGTGGTGAGCGATACCGTGGCCGACCCGTCTTCAGGCTCAGGCTCCGCTGTCGTTGTATCCGGTTCAGCAGGTTCCGCGTCCACCATGCTTGCTGGAACAACCTTGCGGCGATAGGACGCCAGTACGTCGGGCACGAGGTCCCCACGGCCTTCGGCATCGAGCAGAGCGATGCTGCGGGAGAGTTCCTCCCCGTCGCCTCGTCCGTACATACCGACGAGCAAGACAGTGACGGCCTGTTCGCTAAATGACAGGAGGTCTCCGTCTGCCAGCAACGAGAAATGGCTGTCAGGCGCCTTCAACGCGTCGACGGCACCAGCCAACTCTCCTTCAGTAAGCGCAGGTTCGATCTGCGCCGTGAAGAGAGCTGACAGCACCATGTCCTTCACCGGAACAGGCGGGTCTTGAAGCAGCACTTCTCGGAGCCCTCGCAGCGAAAGGACGTCGTTTGCTCTTCCCTGCGCCGTCAGAAGTCTGATCTCCAAGTGTTTGACGTTGGCCGGCGAGAGGCCGCCTTGGCGATCGATCTGCTGAAGGAGCGTCTTGGCGGCTTGTGGTGCTCCGCTGAGCAGGGCCGCTTCGAAGTCTGCCAGTAGGCGCCCCAAGGGCTTGGGCGCAGACCAGGCCCGCTCGGGGCTCCGCTCCACTACCTTCACCATGCGTTCCAGCGCAGACCTCAGGCGCTTCCTCTCTTCCTGGTTGGTGGTCGCCTGCACGAAGAACGTGCTTCCCGCTCCATAGCGTTCGAGGATCGGGGCCTCGTGGGGCTTGTCGAGCGCAACAGGCACGTCGTAGCCGTACTTCGCAAGAGACGGCCCAACAAATGCCACCAGAAGATCACGAACAGAAGTGAGTTGCTCACGTCGGCGAGGAACCACGTAGTACGCCATGCGCTGGGTCTGCTCGTTCAGCCAGGGCAGCACGATGGGCGCTCTATGGTATTGGACAGCCGCATTCTTCAGCAGCGTGATGCCGCTGGGGTACCTACCAGCGTCGTTGCGATCAGGATGAAGGAAGTGGTCGACGAACTCCTGTGTACCGGCGCTCTGTTCCGCTATTTCTGCCTTAGACGCCACGTGCCGTCCATTCATGCTGGTAGTCCACTACTGCCTGCGCCGCAGCCGATTCGTCCAACGTATAGCTGATCTGCTCCTTATTCCGGGCAAGACCGTTGCGCGTGAAGTTCATGGAGCCGTCGAACATCCAGCCCGGGCCGACCAGGCTCTTCTCGTGAAGGTCCTGGTCCAAAAACACCTCAAGATTCGTATGCAGATCACGGCCCAGAGCAAGGCGCTCCAGGAAGATCACGTTCGCAGGAGCGTCCTGGGTCACCACGCGAACGGCGGTGCCACTCTTTGCCAGCATCAGCAGCAGGTCGGACAACCGGCACTGCAGGGGAGGGTCTTCGCCCAAGAGGTAGTTGAAGGAACCGTCAGCGTTGTCGACCAGGTCTACATCACTGATCCATGCAGACACCAGCCAGACCTCGCCGCCCGGCGACGACAGTTGAGCCAGCAGCGCTGTCCGAATTAGCGAGTCCGCACGCAGGGCGCTGCGCGCATTCGTGCGGAGTGTACGACGAAGGAGAGTCACTGTTCAGACTCCTTGATGACGGCCTTGACGACGATCTCGCGGCTGTCCCTGTGCACCTGTGTCACCTCGCCGAACAGTTTCAGGTCTCCACGATCGACACGAAGAACAGGGATCGTCAGCATGACCTGGCGGAGCAGTTCAGGCCGGTCCAAAGGAACGACCACTTCGACTGCAGGATGCGAGGAGAGCACCTGGGCGTAGCTGATGTGCCAATCCGGCGATGTGGCATCGAGGCGAGGCCACGCTTGCGTGTGCACGGCGGCTGCTAGAAGTCGATCCAAGATCTGCGGGTTGTCCACCGCACGGTATGGCTGGTAGGAGTCCAGATGGTAGTTCCGTGCCTGGTCACCTCGGGGCCAGAGCATGCTGAAGGCCTGGTCTGGGCTGATCGTGCGAGGCAGTTGCACCTTGCCGGCGCCGACGGCGTAGGCGATGACTCGTGAGTCGACCTCGATCCCGGTTGTTTCTTCCAACTGATCCCAAGCCTGCACCAGCGCAAGGGCAGTTGCGTCGGTCAGACTGTCGGAGCCGCGCCGAAGCAGACGCATCGCAAGGGACGCCACATCACCGTGCCGAGGCGCACCGTCCAGGTCAGTCCAGGCGGACCTGATGCGGTTCAGTGCATCCTGGCTGGTTTGAGCCGAAGCCGCACTGCGCATCTCGCTCATCGCCTGCGCTAGCTCACCGTTTGGTTCGGCCTCCACCACATGCCGGAGCAGACTCGTCAGCCGTGCATCGGTCTGTTCGAAGCTGTTGGGACGCAAAGCGGCGCCAACCAGGCTCCAGAAGCGGGCAGGATCATGGCCGTAGGTCTCTGCCAACTTCTCCACCACGCCGAGCCCACCCTCGGACGTCTCGCTGATCCAGATTTGATCTGCTCCCGAGCCAGCACCCGGCACCACGTCGAGCATCAGGTCCTGGTCCCGGGCGTCGGGACAGGCTCGTGTCACGGCCTCCAAGATCGCGGCGGCCAAGGTGTCCAGATAGGCACGCCGGGCCAGGGCAGCCGTGCGGTCGTGGAGTTTCTCGCCGAACAGCAGCGAACCAGCGTCGTCGAGCACGGTGATGACATCGGGGTGTTGGCTGAGCGCCTGCAGCTCGTTGATGACGCGGTCGGCAGAACTGCCAGCACCCGTAGGGGAGGCAGATGGATCTTGCCTGTACAGCAGCGGAATAACCTTAAGGATGCTGTCCCGCCAGGCGCCCTGTGACAACTCCGCGTGAATCGCCTCGGGCTTCTTGCCCTCCAGCCCCTCGAGCGCGAAGGCGGAGAGGTACACCAAGGACAACCATCCACGCTGGAACGAGTTGGCCGCCTCAGCGATCCGCTTGTCCTCTATGACGGTGTTCGTGAACGCCTTCGAACGCCACTCGGGAGAGTTCAAATGCTCCACTACGCCAGGCAACGACAGGTCCAGCGGCTTGACCTGAATCCGGAAAGCATCGACGGATGAGGAGAAGCCCATGGCTGCTCTCTTTCCCTCGTGGATGTAGCTGACCGCCACCTTGTGCCGCTGCCCCGGCTTGCCCTTGACCACGTCGGCCACAGCGCCATAGGTCATCCGGCGCACCTCGGTCGGGTTACCTGAAGCGTGCGCCGCGAACCCGACGGAGAGCACCTGCTCCCGCCACTCGGGAACCTTGGGAACGTCCGCGGTAACCGGAGGACCCGCAGGGTTGTCCACGAACTGGGTTGCCCACAAGGGCACGCCCTGCGATGAAGTCGCGATCTCCTTGTCCGGCTGCGCAAGCTTGATCCGTCGCGGGCGAGTGACCTCGACGCTCTTCACATCCGTGCGGCCGGTGTCCCAACAACCCTGCCGCTCCTCGGCGTCGAGAACGTTACTCAGATCGATCACGGCGTCAGGGACCCCGGTGGGAACCTCCAGCCACGTGCGGTGGCGATCATCGCGGTATCCGAACCGGCGACTGACACGGCCAGGCACAGCTTCACGCAGTGCGCGCCCTACCGGCAGCTTCTCCTCGTCGTCGGAAGTGGAGAAAGGTAGCGTAAAGCTCACCTCAGGAAGATTCAGCGGAGCGAACAGCGAAGTCGTGACAAACTCGGGCAAAAAGGCTCGCCGGTCTGTGCCAGGATCCTTGTGTATCGGCGACGCGCCAGCGTAAAGACGTCGCAAGAGCGTGGGAGCCACTGCCAACAACAAAGACCGCGGCTGCTCCCACAACAGGACCTGCACTTCGTCGGCGCTCAAGCCCAGCGCGCCTCGCAGGTGGCTAGCCAGGGAGCGCAGCAGGGTGTCGTCCCCGTCGAGGAGTTTCTCCAGATGCTCGGTGATCGCTCGCCGAGCCTGAGGCAACTGCGCGTCTTCATAGTCTGGTCGGGTGTTCCCCGACAACATCGTTCGGGCGCTGACCCACAGGCCCTGATCACGAAGTCGGATGCCGAGCCAATCGACGAACGCTTGAGCACCTTGGATCTTGATGATGTGGCGGTTGTGCACAGGCAAGGTGCGAGGCGATACCTCGGGAGCGAAGAGGGATTCATACCCTTGATAGGCCAATCGGTCTCGCCCAAAGTCGGACAGAGCAACGATCGTGAGCGGGCGCGTGCCCCTCTCACGCCCGGCTCGCCCCCTGCGCTGCAGGAAGGAAGCCGGGTCTCGAGGCGCCTTGTGCTGGACGATCAGCCCGACGTCGGGATCGTTGAAACCGACCTCGAGAGAAGCCGTCGCAATGACAAGATCGGCCTCCGCGTCGACACCCGCATCCTGGGAGGAGGTCCGGCCGATCCTCAAAGGCCGCTCGCTCAGGTCGGAACTGAGGTTGTGCCCGATCAGCTCCGGAAGGTTCCAGGACTGACCCGCAAGGTAGCGATCTTCTTCCGCAGGAAGGTCCATGGACCGCAGGGACGCCAAAACCGCGGCACCCCGCTTTCTGCGGTTCTTCCCGTACTGCCCACCCTCCGCGTCTCGCAGGTCGTCATACAGACGGTTGGTGACGTCGAGGTCGTCGGTAAAGAGGAACCCCTTGGTCCCATGCAGTGTCGTCCCGGCCGGCCGCTTCCTGTCGAGCAAGCGCCCGTGGAGCATTGCCGTTTGGATCGTGGTCGACAGCAGACTCGTCCCCGACAAAGGGTCGCCCCGCAGCGCGATGTGATACTCGCGGCCCTCCGCCTCCATGTCCCCGCTGCGCGGCTCGATGAGGGTGACACTTTCCGCAGGTAGCCCGACAAGTTCCGCCATGAAGCGGTCGGCCTGACGCAGGGTGGCACTCAGCCCGACGAAGGTGACCGGGCCACGGCGTGCGTGACGCCAGCGCCGCAGCAGCAGGGCTGTTTGGGCACCCGTGGCATCGGAGTAGGTATGCACCTCGTCGAGCAGGGCGACGCGGGGGCCATTTCCGTTCCAGCCGAGGGTCCTGCTCAACTTTGACCCCGTGCTGTTGCGGTTGAGCATCTCCGTCGTGGTGAAGAGCAGCTTGGGCGGAGCCCCGTTGATCGACTCTCGAGTAAGAGCCAAGACACCGTCAGGGATCTCCCGATGGCACGCGGAACACCGCAAGGCTTCGGAGCCGCGGGTCCTGTCCTCTTCTGACCAGAGCATGGCGCCGCCATCCCCGGTGGGGCACATCAGATAGGGACAGACGCGGGCCCTTCCCTGCGCTGGCCATTGATAGATTCCCTGGGTGACGTCGCCCAGATGCGGCGGTGTACGCCCGTAGAGCACGCCGATCCGCGGGCTGGGTAGGCCCCGCTCCCGTAGTTCGAGTGCGTTCTTGATCGCATCGCGCAACTGGTCACGCAGCAGTTCGATGCGTGGATAGAGCGCGAGGGTATGCACCCCCGTGCGCCGGTCATTGGCCATCGCGGCGAATGCCGGCAGGTAGAACGCGAGGGTCTTTCCGCTACCGGTGCCGGCGCCGACAACGACGCCACGTGAATCCCCGTGGGCCAAGGAGTTGGTGACTGCCTTCGTGGCGTCGACCTGGAAACGCGAGAGCGCGTACGAACCGATCAGCACCCCGGCGACCTTTGAGTGGTTCTCAGTCCACCCCGGGGTCACCTCCATCTCGGCGATCGCCTGGGCCGCCGAGATGTCACGCGTCGGGTAGCGGCGTTCAGAGACGTGCAGGCGGTAGTCGGCGACCAGGGGCTTACCTTTCTCCCACCAGTCCGGTTGCAGCGGAGCACCGGGCCAAGGGCCGAAGATCTGCCGCAGGGAGGCAGTCAGCCGAACCCCCTCGGCGAACCTGGTTCGGTACTGATCGATTCCGCGGAAGGGGACTGCGAAAAGAAGCTGCTGGCTGAGGAGGGCCTGCTTCAACTGGTCGGCGTCAGAAAACAGCGATGCCGCGTCTTCGTCTGTGTCGATGACCGACCAAAGAGCGTCCGTCACCTCTTCTTCGCAGAGCATGCAGTCCGTGACGCCCCAGGAAAGCAAGGGCAGCTCCCGGTCCTCCAGGGCAGTAAGCGCCTTACCCAAGACGGTGCGGCGCAGTGTCGGTGGTGCCACAGGTCGTCAGTCCGCCTTCCGAATGACGGTAAACCAGCAGTCCTGGTCGTAGTTTCGCAGCAGCGTAATGTCTGCATTGGTGAGCTCTCGAAGAGTGACCCCACCTGCGTCGAGCCGGTTGATGAGCTCGAGGAGCTCTTCTGGGGCATCGTCTGGAGCGTGCTCAAGGAGCCGCAGCAGCGCGTCGCGATCGCTACAAAATGTGAGGATGCTGGCACTATCGACCTTGGCGCGATTCGCCTTGGTCTTCATCGACTCGTAGAGCTCGTTTGCTTCCAGCCGCTCGTCGGGGCCGAGGGTGACGAACCGAGCCGGAGAGACCTCTTGGATCTGTGCGGTGGCCCATGCCTTCCACCGCTGTTTGAGCGCCGTATTCAGCTCGTTGGTGAATACCTCCAAGGCGCGCTTGGCATCGACGAAAGCCCGGTCGCCGGGCAGGCCACCTCGCGACTTTGACTCGAACTTGACCCGTGCAACCTCGAACCCAGACACGTCCAGAGCCTGACCGGTGCGCTCAAGCAGCAAAACCGCGGTCTGCTGCTGGACCATCGCGGCCTGCAACGCTGCACGCACCTCATCGATACGCCGGAGCACCCGCTCCTGGTCGTCCCGCTCCTTCTGTCCTTCAGAGATGCTACGGGCCGTGTTCTGCAGCTCCTGAGCCTTCTCCAGAACCGTAACGCTGCTCACTTGTCTGCCTCCGCGTGCGTACTGGCGTCGTCTACGGCCTGCTTCCATTCTCCCAACAGAGCTGCCAACTGCTCCGCGGCGTCGCTGACCGCGTTCTGGGTCTGCATCCGCGCCGCAGCCAGGGCCGTGTCCAACAAGGAGTCGGCAACTGTGAGGTAGTCGCTCATCTCCCGCAGATGTGGCGACCGAATCGGGGCCACCACAGCCAGGAGGCCTTCGGGCGACAGGTCTTGAAGGCTGTCGGCGACCCGAGACAGGTCTTTCTCCAGCACGGACAGCGTGTTCCAGTCGGCTTCCGCGACTGCCGCAGCCCGATTCTCCAACTCAGACCCCTGAGGTCCAGTGATGCCCTCTGCCTTTGCCATCTGCAGGGCTGTGGACACCTGCTGGACGAGGCGGTCACCGGGGCCGCTCGCCTTGGGGAAGCGCTCTCGGATCTCGCCGAAGAGCGTGCGTAGTTCCTGGAGTTGACCGCGCACTACGGATTGCCACCCTGAACGCAGGGGTTGGCCAGCGCCCTTGACCCATTGCGGAAGCTCCACGACCGACAAGTCCCACTCCGCCGCTGCCTCCTTCACTAGAGGAAGGGCACGGGCAGCGTCAAGGACATGGACCGCTCCGGCACCCTGTCCAATTCCCAGCGAACTCAGCAACGACTCTACGAGACCGCTGCGATGCTGCATGTGCGCACTGAGTCGCTCCATCCAGGCCTCAGTGCGCGACGACACGTCCGGCCGCACCCACTCGTTACCTACGTCGAATGCTGCTGCGTACAAGGTGTCGATCGGCATACCGGGAACGACACGTCCGGCAAGCGCAGCGCCGAGCAAGGAAGCACGCAACCCGGCGATCAAGTCCTTATCGGCGCGTTCCATGCTCCGCACCACGCGATCTCGCATAGCAGGCCTGGCCGCGTCAGCGATGCTAGCGAGACGAACGATGTCCTTCCCGCGCACCCCATCTACCACGTCCGCGGACAGGCGCAGGAGGCTCTTAAAGAACTCGCCAGTTGCAGGGTTGCGCTTGAGGACGATGGGTGCCCCCGCGCTCATTGCCTCTGAGCTCGCATCTTCGATTGAAACCTGGTTGGATTTGACGTTCTTCGAATACCATCCGGACTTTTCGGTGTCGGTGAGGCTTACTGGTTTGACCGGCGGTGTTAGCCACTCCTCCCGGTAAATGACCGATTTCGAAATGATGGTGCGAATTATTTTTGCCTCGTCCGTGGTGAGGCGAGATCCTGTGGCGGCCCAGTCTTCCACCACTTGAATCTTTCGCTGCAGAGCGGGCGGCTCATTTTGAGGCGGTGGGGGAGCGCTCCGGCCTTTCTGTGGGATGGGGCGAGCGGATTTCACCGGGGAAACTCGCTTTTCGTGCAGATCGTTAATAGTCAGGTCAGGCAGGGAAAACGCTTCGCTGATGCCCTGCCGCAGATTCACCAACTCAGTCGGCGCGTCGGCCCAAAACTCCAGCGCCGTGCGTCGGCGCTTGGCGTTCAAGGGGTCGTGCGTATCGATGCCTTCGCTGACGCTGTTGGGCAATGCCTGGTCGACGCCTCTGACGGACTTGTAGTTCTCCTGGAAGAAGGCGCTCGGGAACTCACCCTTCCTGATGGCGCCGTACGCGTCGGTCAGGATCGGGATGACTCCGCTGCCCAAAACGTTGCGCGGTACGAAGGCGTAGGGGTTCTCCTGCGGAGCCAAGCTGTGAACGACACGCATCAGAGACGGACGATTGAACGGATAGAGGCCGAACCCGTCCACGGAAACACCGAAAGAATCATGGCAAAGGCTCTTTACGATGCAATCGTCACACTTGTTCGGAACGGAACCGCTGCCCGCGCTCTCCAGTGCGCCACGCCCAACTCGGGCGGCGTTGAGGTACCTCGCGACGAACGTGGCGATTTCTTCTGTCCCTGTTGTGCCTTCTTCTAGGACGATGTCCAGGTTGTAGACGAATCCTCCAGTGGAGGTAGCGATCCTGGTGGCTGCCGTTTCCGGCAGGTCGTGGAAGTAGCCACTGGTGATCGCCATGAGGGTCCGCATGGGTGCGAGGACTGCATGCCCTTCCCGCTCCGACGTCTCGGTGAGCGCGTCGAGTAGGTCACCTTGGACACCTTGGATCAGAGCGAAGTCTTCTACCAGGAGGATGATCTCCTTACCTTGGCGGGCGTAGATCTCGCGCACCTTCTGCATCGCACCAAGAAGACGACCGCCTCCCAACCCCGACAGTTCTTGAACAGCTTTGTCCCACTGCTCGTTGAGCAACTCCACGGCCAGCACCTGCAGTTCATCCCTGGACATGAGGATGCCGAAGATCTGTCGAGTAGGGGCTGCCATGTCGCCGGCGATGGCATCCGGACTTAGGGGGAGGTCTTCCAGAGAGAAGCGAGGACGCCGCTCCTCGCCGGACTCTCGATCGCTCAAGAAGTGATGGGCGAATTGGGGAATGAACTTGTCGGGCTCAAGCATCTGCTCCTGCAGAAGCGGATCTTGCAGAAGCAGCGAGATGCCTCGGGGGCCGACGAGTTGACGCTTCTTCCCGGAGACCGATTCCCTGCCGAGGTCGGCAAGAGAGACGCTCAACTGAGTGATGAGGCGGCGCGCCAACGATGCAGCGGTGAAGGTCCCGGTGACGTGCCGGATGTCCTTGCGGATCTGCTCGATCTCTTCGTCCTCGACATCGTCGAGGAGGGAGTCGATCACATGTCGCAGACTTGTCTTAGACTTTTCGAGGTAGATGATCTTTCGGTCGTCGGAGGGCTCGATGTTCTCCCTGACCCAGCGGACCAGATGGGACTTGCCAGACCCTGACTCACCGACCACCGGCAGGAGCAGCGTTCTGGTATTCGTCCGTCGATTCAGAAAATCTTCGAGGACGTCTTCTTCCGTGACGCTTTCACCCGTGCTGTTGAACGACCGGCCATTAATCCGGGAACGCTGGATGCTCAACGGAGTGTGCGTGGAGAGGAAGACGGCAGGCGAGGCGACGACCGCCTCTGTCTGGATCGTGGAGATGACGTTCTCCACGTCCCAGCAGACGTACCGCTTGAAGTCAAACATTGGTGGCCTCCAGTCGGGTGATGGAGGAACAAAGACGCATGGACAGACGCTCGGGGTCATGCAACTTGATCGGCTGCTTGGCATCCGAATCGCTGCTCATGACGAGCCACTTCTCGTGTTCGCCTCGAATCAGGGCGAAGGAGAGTGCCGTGCCGACAGTCCGGTCGTCGGGCAACCCATAGCCCGAAGTCTCCGAGATGCCTCCACCAGGAAGGGCCGGGAGGTGTTCACGCAGCAGGCGCAAGACTTCTAGAGCATCCGCAGGAGTGCCTGCCGGCAGGTGGTCCTCCAGTACCTGCCGAACGGCGCAGGTGCAGTCCGGAATATAGCGTTGGGCGATGTGCGGAGCCGGGGCGCCCAACCCAAGAGATCCCGCCCACGCCACGAACGGTGGCCATCGCGTGGGGTTCACGAAGACCAACTCTCCATCGGGTGCGTCGTTTTGGTGCCGACTGTCCACGAGGGCCCAACTGAAGGACTCCGAGAACGGATCCCGACTCAGGCTCCACACCAGAGCGCGCCGCAGGTCATCGGCGATCTCGGCCGGCCGGTGCCCATGAAGGCCCAGCACGGCGGCGCGCAGTGCACGCTGGAAGGCGGCGTAGTCGTCCGACCGTAGGTCTGCAAGGGCACCCGACAAATTCCAGTCCTCGCCGTCGCCGCTTTCCTCAGCGAGCCCCAGTGACCGCAACGTGGTGAGCGCGTAACGGACGGTGGTGGTCTTCTTCGCGTCGCGATTGTGTGGCTCGAGGAAGGTGCGCAGCGTCTCAGACGCCACGGGCCCGGACTGCGAGGCCAGGAAGCGTACGACAACCCAGATCTCGCCGGGATACGGCACGGGTGTGTTGAGCAATGCCATTACCTGAACTCGCTTCTCACTTGCTGGATATTCAACGACGGGTGCGTAGTCACGAAGGGCACCCCGGGCCTGGTCGGGTCCTCGATTTGGCGAGGGAGGAGAAGGTACAGAGGCTCCGCGTCCTCAAGTCGGTACTGGAGTTCCTCATCGAGGAGCCGTGTCGCGTCATCAGCAACCCAGACGATCGTGGCGGAGGTGCCACTGCCCACAAGGCCTCCGTCGTGATCGACGAGCACTGGATGACCTGGTGCCTGCTGCTGTATCTGCTGGGCCACTTCTTCGCGAATACCAGGGCCGGCGAAGTGGGAGATGCCCGACCGTGCCAGTTTCACCAGCACGGGCAGCACGTTGTCCTTGCGTTCCGCAGGGTTTTGCCAGTACATGCTGAAGTGCGAGGTCTGCGGGTGCAGGTGGGCCAAAGGGCTAGCGGGCGGGGGCCACTCAACAGTGGCCGGGTCCGGCGAGAGCGGCTCGCGATAAAGGGACGCCGCCCCTCCAGACGGGAGTCCCTGACGTCGGCAGTGAGGACATCCGCGACAGGCAGCCATGGTGTAGTGACGCCCCCCATTTGCTCCCGTGATCGAGTAGTACTCGGCCAAAGTGTCCGCAATGCACCGCTCGTTGCGCAGGACGCTCAACATCCTCTGCAGAGAGTTCCGCTGGGCATCTTTGATATCCGAGCGGATGCGGTTGTAGGCGTCGTGGAAGTAGGCCTCATCGTTGGTCTGTCCCCCCACCAGTTCGATCTCGATCCGGTCTCGGGCAGTTTCGTAGAACGCCGTCATCTGCTCCTGCCAGTCCGAGGGACTCTCCTCGGACTCACGCCCCGGAGGCGTGGGAGGGAAGACCTTGATCATCCCCATGCGATCCATCAGATTGAGCAGGCGAACGTTCCAGTCCTTGTGCGTGGCGTACCCAACGGACATCCGTGGTGGCCGCAGGGTCAAGTCGAGCAAGTATCTGTTTGCGTGGAGGTGCTGTCCTTTGGTGAACATCGCCCGCCATCGTCCCCAAGCAGTGTTTGCCATGAGGATTTTCTGCTCGTTCAGTGACTGCGCTGTGCCATGGTCGCCAGGTGCCGACGCCAGGTAGGCAATCGAGGGACTGCCGTCGCGGCCACCGCGTCCGACTTCCTGGTAGTAGCGGTCCACGGTCTCGGGTATGCACGCGTGCACGACACTGCGAACATCGTCGAGGTCGACCCCCAGCCCGAACGCGGAGGTGCCGACGACGACGTCGTACTCGGTCGCGACAGCACCATGACTTGTGCGGCCCGACCAGCCCTCGAGCGCACGACGACGCCCAGCGTCGTTGACGTTCCCGTGTACGACGGCGACCCGCTGCATCCCTGCCGTACTCAGAGCCTCGGCCCACTCGGTGGCGTGCATTTTCTGGGTCGTGTACAGCACCATCGGTTTCGGCAGGCGCACCACAGCCCTGAGAACTGCTGCGGACCGCTCTGTTTCCGAGTCGAAGGCGTCCAAGAAGTAGGCAGGCTCGCTGCGCAGTTCGGAGGCCCACACTACTTTGGTGCGGTCACCGGAACCGAACAGATCCCGTAGCGTCGTCACCTGCTGTTCGGTGAGCGTGGCACTCATCGCAACTGTCCTGGGCGCACGCCCCTTGGGAGCGATCTCCCGCCAAGCCCGGTGTGGGGCAGCCAGGCTCTGAAACTCTGAGCGGAACTCGTTGCCCCACTGTTCGACGAGATGTGCCTCGTCCAAAATGACGTAGTTCAGGTGACCATCTTGGGCGGCATCGCGAAGGGCTGAGCTGAGCCCGGTGACCACAGCTTCGGGAGAAGCGATGACAAGTGCCTGTCGCCCTGCTGAAATATCCGCCCGCATCTGCTCCTTGTCGGCCTGGTCCAACTCCCCGAAATACGCGTACCGCTTGTGCAGAGCGCCAGGATCACGCCTGCTCAGCAGCTCACGGACACGTCGTTCCATGTCGATGGCCAGGACCACGGTGGGCACGACCATCAATGACACGCCGCTGTTCCGGCCGGCCAGCATGGCACCAGCCAGTGCCACCGGCGTCTTGCCATGGCCGGTCGGGAGGCAGACCAGAAGCGTCTCACCCGGCGGCATCAGGACGACCGAGCGGGCCGCTTGGCGCTGCCCCTTGGAAAGGTAATGGTCGTATCCGAGGACGTCCTTCCAAAACGGGTCGGCCAGCGCTGCTTCCAGGACGCGGCGCAAGGCGGAGTCCTTGCCCAGGATTGCTTCACCCACCTGTGCAAGCCCTGCGGTGTGTGCCGGTCCGTCACCCTCAACCGGAGCCCATTCCTTACCTCGTAGAAGGACGCGGCTTCCGTCGACCAGCACGCTGCAGCCGCCTTGTCGCCACTGATCAGCGGTGGGCAGGCCCGCTCGCAACGGCACAGATAAACGACCCGTCCGCCCAAGCGCCTGATGGTGCAACAGGAGTTGCCGTGTCAGCGAGACGATGTCCAGCCAGCCGCTAGCGCCGTTTTGTAGCCCGGCCAGGGCGTCTCCCAAGCGGCGAAGAACGCCCTTGGCCAGGATGTCCGGCTTCACCTCGGGCCAGTCGTTGAGCAGGTGCTGAGCGCTCACCCATGCGTCTTCAGACATCAGTAGGCCATTTCCAATCCGCGGCGCACCAGGCAGGCAGCCGCCACGACCCGGACAACGGGCCGCGACAGGCCTTCGGCGAGAGAAGTCAGCACCTCCGCGTCGGTGACCAAGCTTTCGGTGTCGCGAAGAAGCCGGCCAGCTGCTTGCCGCGCCTGGGCCTGCGAGTGCAAAACCGCGGAAACCTCCAGTGCCTTGCGCTGGGCGTCCTGACAGACTGCCGTGAGATCCGTGTGCTGGTGCAAGAACCCCAGCGCAGCTTGCTGGGCGTCATGCGCGTATTTGGCCGCGTGCTCCTGGCCACCGAAGACCTCGAAAAACTCCGCAGCGCGCTGGCTGTTGTAGTTGCGGTCGCCCTTGCTCTTGTCGTACGGACGATTCAGGAAGGCCAACTGGGCGTCCACGGTCACCGGCCGGTTGGTGCCCGATTCGATCCAAACGCGCCTGATGACAGGAGGGAAGATCCTGTCCGCCTGGCGGCGCAGAGCCCTTCCTGCGTCCACGCTGCCATTGACGTGCTTCAGCGCGGCAGAGGTGTCTGCCTCGATGAGGAAATCGAAACCGAAGTACGGTTGTGGCTCCTGCCCCGGCCGCATCCCGCGGTCGAGTCGCCTGAAGGCGGCACTCTGCCCAAGACTGTCGCTGAGAATCGCATCGGATAGCATGTCCACCAAGGGATTGCCAACGCGAAACAGCCGTGCATCATGACTGCGCAGCGCGCGCGACCGGTTGAACATCGCGTGAGCGATCTCATCGTTCGGGATGCGATCCTTGACCCGCTTCCAGTGGCGAGGAGCGAGAAACGGACGGGTCGAGCCATCGTTAACCAGAAAGCGCCAAGCCGGGGATCCCTGGATGGAACGATCGATGCGACGGAGCTTGATACCCCCTCCAGTAGTGTCCGTGTACGTCAGGAGCGCTTCCTCCGTCTCGGACCAATCAAGCTCGACTTCCGCCAGAGCAGCCGGAACGCTGCGCAGGCGCTGCGTCGACACGTGGATGGACTCCAAAAGGTCCATCTTGCGGATCTCGTCGCCTTCCTTGCCGAGGCGTGAACCCACGGACTCATGCTGCGCAACAAGCCCTTCCGGCCCGGCTGCAACTGCCCCGGTCCATACGCTGTTGACCGACTGGGCTATGGCGTCCTGCAGGGTGGAAACAGAACGGTCGAAGACCCCGTATCCATCCTCGAGAAGGGCAGCCCACGCCTCCGTGAAAGAGCCGTCCGGGCCATTCTCATCGGCCAGTCGGAACTGAGGCGCGGGACCAACGGCTCCAGGCAGAGCCGGCCCCGGATAGCGATCAACGCGGCCCAGACGCTGTTCCAGTTGGTTGGGCGACCAGGGGAGCCTCAGATGAACAACGCAGTCGGCTGCTTGCAGGTTCAAGCCGTCTTCGGCCGTGTCATCGACGAGGAGGACCGCCTGCCCAGGCGTTTGGTCTGCCCAACGAGCGACGTCGGTTGCGGCCTGGGCCGCACTGAGGCTACGCGTGTGCTCAGCGATCACTACCTTTTGGAAGTCGGAGCGCAACTGCCCTGCGATCGCGCGAGCCAGCCGGCCAGGTCCACAGAAAACGACGGTGCGTTTGGCTCTCTTCATGACAGGAAGAAGCGCCCGAATGATGTGCTTCAGATTCTCCTCGCTCGGCTCGCCTCCCGCAGGCCAGTCTCCCTCGGCCTCGGCCAGCACGGTCTGCTCGCAGGCAACCGCCGGCACACCGCGGAGCAGTTCCCGCTCGCGCAGTGAAAGCCCCGCACGTTCGCAGGCATCGGCGTCACCCATCACCCGCCACCGCAGCGCATCGATGGCGTCGTACGCAAGCGCGGGCGCCCGCGACGTGAGAACCGCCAAGGGCATGGCGTACTGCGAGAGCTGATTGCTCAGCCCCTCGTTCTCCAGGTGCTCTCGCACCGAGTTCCACCAAAGCATCACAAATTCACTCCCGGCCTCTAGGGCGGGGGCGGGGGAGGAGAAGGCCTTGGGACGCTGGCGGCCGCGTACCTCGTAGGGGAGTGCCTCGGCGTCAGGGCCACTGGCTTCTTGCAGCACCGCCTCACGTCGGTTGCGAATCATTCGGCGGTGAATCCGGTACGTCTCACTGATGTGAGCGCGCAGTTCGGTAACCCGATGGGCGAACTCATCCTGCTGCTCAGGGTTGCTCAGTTCGTCATCCTCGTCGAGCATGTCGAGGACCTCGTCTGCAAGTTGAGCCAGACGCACGTCACTCGAGGGAACCTGGGCTCGAATTTCGTCGATGCTGTCCCGGATGACATACGTGTACTCCGGGTCCAGGGAGTAGACCGAGTTAGCCAACTCCTCGCGCATGCGATACCGGTCCTCGAAGTCCTGGCGCCTTCCCCACGAGTAGAGCTCTGGGTCAAGGAGGTGCAGCAGGCCAAGGTTCGTCAGGTAGCCCGACGTCACGGGGGTGGCGGACAGTAGTAGCAGTCGCTCGGCCGAGTGCGCTAGCGCGCACAACTCCTTGTAAGGCGTCTCATCCGGACCTGCCTGCACGAGCGCATGGGCCTCGTCCACAACGACGAGGTCGGCATGCTTGTATCCGGCCCAATTCTCCGGCGTCTCGTGGCTGGTCACGACGATCGTCGCATCAGGGAAGTCCCCGATGTGAAACTTGCCCTTGAGCTCAGACAGCCACTGTCGGCGAAGAGCGGCCGGCGAGACGACGACCACGCACGCAGTTGGATTATCGATGAGGATCTGACGAACGACGTACCCGGCTTCGATCGTCTTCCCCAGACCGACCTCATCGGCGAGCAGGTACCGCTGTACCGGATCGGACAGGACCGTGAGCGCGGCGTTCACCTGGTGCGGAAAGATCTCCACGGTCGACGAGAGGAACGTGCTCATGTCGGCGCAGGCACCACGCTGGCGGACGAGGTTCGTCAGGATGGGGAGTCTCGCGTCCCGGTACGGCGCCGTACTGCCACCGCGAACTGTTAGATCCGCAGCGGGGTCCAACACGGGGCGATCCCACCGAACGTGGAGATGTTCCTCACGAACAGGCAGGTCGTAGTCCACATTGGGGAACCTCACGATGTAGGAACACCGGGCAGGCTCTGCCTGTATGACGCGACCCGTGTTCCACAGCCCGTCCGGGCTTCTCCACCAGATGCGCTCCTCGGGTTCCAAGAGGACCCGGTGCACCACGTGGTCCGCCACCCACTGTGACTGTGCGATCGTCGCGGCCGGCGACTCAAAGTAGTCAACGCGGACGCGCTCTCCCTCTACCTCCCCGACTTTCCCGATCCCCGGCCCCCCCGATATCCACACGAAGGTACCGAGTTGTCTCACGTCGTTCACGTGCCCCTGCTTCACGATCGTGCCCCCGCCTGTTGTGCAGAGGTCGCCGCTCCCTGGGGTGTAGCGCCCCCCGGCACCATAGCTGCATATCCTTCACTATTTGATCATAAGTTCTGTGGATTGCTGGACCCTTGAGGGTGTGCCGTCTGTGGCGAACGGATGTAGTGGCACCCCCACAGATGTAGCGTGCAACGGATGATAGGGGGAGGTGAGCCCAGTCGTCATCGTTTCCGCAGGTCGGCTGCCGAAGAGAGCAGTGCCCCCTGCACCGGTTGGGTGGGGCAGTTCAATCCTCCACGCGACTAGCCCGACTGCGCTCACTCCGCACCCAAAGGCATTTAAACCTCGAAGTTCAAGTTTTCACCCTAATGAATCAATTGGCCTGACTGTGCGAGCTGTGTATGACGTCTCCAGTGAAATCTGGCGCAGGGAAGATGTGCTCTCCACGGCGCAGGGCCGCTGGACGGACAGTGCGGTGCCGCCACCGAGGTTCCTCCGCCCCGTTGACGACGCAACGTTTACCGCATGCCACTGACAATGGCCCCGCGCGCCCCGCCCAATCGAGACTCCCCTTCGACGGAGGACACCGCTCAAGATCGGAACGACGACAGTCGACGGCTCCTGCTCGGCTGGCGAGAGCTCGTACGGGACCGTGTGGGCGAGGTCTCCAGCTCCTCGCCGGACAGGTCGTCCAACTCGATGAGCATGCGGCTCAGTCCTGCGCCGGCAGCCATGCCGGCGACGGGCGCGTTGGTTGAGCGCCTGCGCCAAGGCAGAACGTCCGCG
The DNA here is from genome assembly GCF_054660435.1 of Streptomyces sp. YKOK-I1. Lineage (NCBI taxonomy): Bacteria > Bacillati > Actinomycetota > Actinomycetes > Kitasatosporales > Streptomycetaceae > Streptomyces > Streptomyces sp. YKOK-I1. Next base: position 14,112 of record NZ_BAAGDR010000002.1, on the reverse strand, counting down.
CTGCAGACCGGCCGTCTGGTGCGGGAGATCGGTGCGCGCTGGCGTCCCCGAACAGGCTGAAGCCCTTCAGCGACGCGGCCGTGACTGTGCGGGGCCTGAGGTGAGGGCATGGGCTGGATGCACTGCCTCACGCCGAACAAAGGCGCTGGCGCATCCAGCGCTGCTCCGCGCACGCCGTCCCCCACGGCACCGCCAATCTGGCACTGGCCGGATGGCAGGTCTTTGATCCCCTTCTGCACGCCGAGCACCTGTGTACCGATCTGCCCTGTCCACCGGCACACGACAGCAGAGAGCGATGACGATGCCGCACCACGCCCTGGAAGTCGTCCTGACCCGCCCTCTGAGCTCAGCCGAACTCCGTGAAGCCTGTGAGTGGGCGGTGGGGTGGCGGCGGGTGGGTGTCAGCGGGATCGCGGTGTGGATGTCCTGGTAGGGGGTGTGGGTCGGGTTGTGGTCGCTGTCATGGGGTGACCAAGCGGATGTTGTGGTGTGGCTAGCAGGTTGGTTGCTGGCTGTCATGGCTTTCGCTGTTCCTATGTGAGGGGCTGGCGGGGTCGGGTGGGCTGGGCTGTATGACGGTTCAGGGGGTTTCGGCGGGTGGGGCCGGGGCGGGATCGGCTGCTGTTGTGCCGGCCGGGGGTGCGCCGTTGGCGCGGGGTGTGGTGGTGCGGCGGCTTCTTGCGGTGGATGGGGAGGGGACGCTGTCGCGGCTGCACGTGCGGATCGCGGCGGAGTTAGCGGGTGTGTCGGAGCGGACGGTGTGGCGGTGGCTGGCCGATGGGCGCCGGGGCCATGTCGAGGCGCGGCCGCGGCAGGACGGGTTTTCGCTGAGCGACGCCTTGTGGGAGGTCCTCGCGGAGGCGGGCGGGAACGTTGCGGAGTTGCGGCGCAGGATGCTCCGGGCCCAGGAAGAGGGGGCGTTGGAGGGGTGGGGTGCGCAGTGTGTGCCCTCGCTGCCGACGTTGCACCGCGTGATCAAGCGGGATCTGGGGGCGGGCCGGGTTCTTGAAGTAGCTCGTCCGGCTGGGGCCCGGGCTGGGCTGGAGCCGAGCCGGTATGACCGGGCACTGGCGGATTTGGGGCTCGTGGACGGGGCGGGTGGTCCGCTTGTTGTCGACGGGCCGCCCGCCGACGTGCCGGTGGCGGAGGGCGCCGCGGATGCGGGGGTGCGGGGCGGCGGTGTGCGGTTGTACGTGCCGGGGGCCCGGCTGGTGTCGACGCGGCAGGTGGCCGGTGTGGCGGAGGCCGTGGGGCATACGGTCGCGGCCCGCGGAATGTGCTGTGTGTACGGGGATACGGGCCTGGGGAAGACGGTCGCCGTCGAGCAGGCTTTGCATCTTCTGCCCGGCCGGGTGCCGGTGTGGCGGGCGGTGGCCGGTGTGGCGCCCGGTCTGCCGCAGTTGCGGGCCTCGCTGTGTGAAGCGCTCGGGCTGCCGCCGGGGGCGCTGCCGCACCGGGCCGGGCCGGCCAGCCAGGCTCTGATGCGGGCCCTGGCCGAGCCGGGTGTGCTGTTCATCGATGACGTCCAGCGGCTGACGCCGCCATTGCTGGATTATCTGCGGCAGTTGTGGGACGCGCCGGGCTGTGCGGCGGCGCTGGTGCTGTGCGGGGCTGGAAGCGAGCGGGCCCTCGCCCGTGCTTCGGCGCTGCGCTCGCGAGTGCTGACCTGGCATCAGGTCGGCCGGCTTGAGCCGTCTCAAGTGCCGCAGACGCTGACTCTGTTCCATCCCGTATGGGCGCAGGCGGACCCGGACGACCTTGTGCGGGCGGACGAGCAGACGGCGCGCGGCAATTTCCGCACGTGGGCGAAGATCACGTCGCATGTCTACGCGGCCCGCGAGCGCGGCCCCGTAAGGCGTGTGGATCGGGAGTTGATCGAGCAGGCCTGCGCGCGTCTTGGCCCCTACCCGTGACGGTCCGGGCTGCTCGAAGGGCTCGTGTACGGGGCCTTCACCTGTTCCAACGGGGTGAAGGAAGGCGGTTCCACGGAAGCGGATGAGAACGAAGGAGCATGGGGTGGACGGACAGCCGCTGGCGCCGCCGCAGGATCCGGCTGGTGTTCTGGGGGAGGAGTCGTTGACGGCGTTGCGGGCGCCGGCGGTGCGTCGTCTGCTGGCGCTACGCGCCGAGCGGCGGCTGTCGCGGGAGCATGTGCGCCTGGCCGGGGAGTGCCTGGGCGTGTCGGAGCGGACAGTGTGGCGGTGGCTGGCTGAGGCCTCCCGGTCGCCCGGGGATGCGATCCGCCCTGGGGAACGCAGCGGTGAGCGGTTCGAGATCACCAGGGAGATCCGGGTGCTGCTGGCGTACTGGCATGGCAACGCCTCCGCGGTCCACCGCCAGCTGGTGGCCCGGGCCGAGACCGGCCCGGACGGCTGTGACGGTCAGCCGACGGCGTCTGAATCCGTGGCTTCCCCCGCGGGCGCCCCGCCTGCTGCGGTGCCGTTGCTGGACCCGGTGCCGTCGCTGTCGACGTTCCTGCGCGCGGTGCGTCGTGATCTCACGGTGGGGGAGCGGGCCGGTCTTGCCGCGGGACCGGACGCGGCACGCGCGCACGACGTCTTCGGCAAACGGGCGGCCTCCTGGCGTAATCACGTGTGGGAGGCCGATCACGTCCAGGCACCGCTGCTGGTCGATGCCGACGGCGACCTGGTGCGCCCGTGGGTGACGTGGTTCATCGACACCGCCACCAAAGTGATCACCGGCACTGCGATTACTCCTGGCGTTCCTTCCCGCGCCTCCGTGCTGGTCGCGCTGCGCGCCGCTGTTTTGCGTGAAGATCCCTACGGCCCTGCGGGAGGGACACCGGAGCAGGTGCGGGTGGACAGGGGCAAGGACTTCCTGTCGACCACCGTCACCGCGGCGTTCGGCACGATGGGCGTGACGGTGAAGGACCTTCCTGCCTACAGCCCCCACCTCAAGGGCACGGTGGAAAACCTCAACCGGGCCGTCGACCGGATGCTGTTCGCGGCCCTGCCCGGCTACACCCTCACCCCCGCCAAGCCCCGCTCCGGCCGGCGACGCAAAGACGCGGGCCGCAAGCCAGAGACGTCCGGTGCCATGTCGTTTCAGGACTTCACCGCGGAAGTGCTGGCCTGGACACACTGGTGGAACACCGAGCACCGGCCCCAGGCGCTGTCCGGCCGCACGCCGCTTGAGGCATGGCAGGCCGATCCGACTCCCGTCACGGACGTCCCCGCCCCCGACCTGTGGACCTTCACCCTCGAGGACGACAGCCGCCCGCGGAAGCTGACCAGCCACGGCGTGCGGTGGCGCGGGCGCACCTACATCGCCCCATGGATGACCGGCCAGGCCGGCCGTAGCGTCACAGTGCGCTATATGCCGCACCACGATCACGAGATCGACATCTGTGACGCGCGCGGCACGTATCTCGGGCCTGCGCACCTCGCGGACGCGGCCACCCCCGAACAACTCAGGGCCCTGCGCACAGCCCGTGCGGAGCGTGCCCGACGTCTGCGCGCGGAGGTGAAAGCCGCCGAGACGCTGCGCCGACAGCGCTTCGCCCCAGCCACCACGGCCGGGCCGGCCCAGCGGCTGGGAGCCCTCACCTCCGCTCAAGCCGGGCGTGAACTGGCCGCCGTTGAGCACACCGACGCCTCGAAGCTGGCGCTGCCGGACCTCATCCCGCCCGCCGCGCCCCCGGCCGACTGGCGCACCCCGCCTTCCCTTGCCACCCGGACCGCGCCCGGCCGGCCTGCTCCCCTCCCCGCCGAACCTGCCGCCGACGGCCCGCCCGGCCCGACCGCACCGACCGCTGAAGACGGAGACGCCTCGTGACCGCGGCCACCTACCAGTACGTCGACCTGCCCGATGCGTCCGTGGTCACCACCCGCGCCCTGCTCACCGCCCGGGAGAACATCACCGACACCGTCGCCGCCCGCGCCATGATGTGCATCCACGGCGGCGCCGGCTTCGGCAAGACGCTCGCCGTCAACATCTGCCTGCGCGGCCTCGAACCGCACGAGGACATCCGCAAGATCACCTTCCGGGCCCGTCCCACCGCCCGTGCGGTGCGCTACGAACTGTTCACCGCGCTCGACCTGGCCGGGGAACCGCCGCGCCACCCCAGCGAGTTCGACCGCCTGCTGAAAACCGCCCTGGCCGAACGCCCCCGCACCTTCCTCGTGGACGAGGCCCAGTGGCTCAATGGGGAGGCGTTCGAATACTTCCGCTACCTGTGGGACGAACCCGCCACCCAGCTCGCGGTCATCTTCGTCGGCGGGGAGGGCTGCCACACCGTGCTGCGCCGCGAACCGATGCTGTCCTCCCGCATCTTCATCTGGCAGCACTTCACCCGCCTCACCCCCAGCGAAGTTCTCGAGGCCATTCCCTTGTTCCATCCGATCTGGGCCGAGGCCGACCCCGACGACATCACCTTCGCCGACCAGCACGCCGCACACGGCAACTTCCGCGCCTGGGCCCAGCTGACCGCCCACACCCGCACCGCCCTGACCCGCACCGGCCGCCCCCGCGTCGACCAGGAACTGCTGCGCTGGGCCTTCAGCCGCCTCGCCTGACCACCACGCCGCCATGCAACTCGCCGTGCCACCGCCCGTCGCCGTGGTCATCGACCCGCGCGACGACGCGATCTACACGCACACGGCCCTGGCCGCCCACCATCCGCCGTCCGGCCGGATCACCCTGCACCCCGGCCCGGGTACCACCAGCGAAACCGGCCTCGCCCACGACCTTCTGGCCGCCCTGGGCAAACCGCCGCTGCTCCCGGGGCGTTTCCCGGCCGGCCGTCAGCCCGCCTGGGAAGCCGCTGCCGCATGGATGACCGCTCTGCCCGTGAACCGGCTGACCGTCCTGCGCGCGCACCGCCTCACCGCCCGCCGCACCGAACACCTCCTGCAGTTGCGTGCCATCACTGGTATCCACTTGACCCTGGTCTGCCACTGCCCCCACCTGCCCGCCGCCCTGCTCCAGGCCCTGCAGGCGGCTGACTACTCCGTCACTGCCGACTTCCAGGCCGCCCGCCGCCACTACTACGGCACGACCGCTCCCGTACCCCAGTCTGTCGACGAGCCTGCCCAGGCGGGCAACCGGTGGCTCACCCTGCCCGTACTGGAGCGCCTGGTCTCCTACGACAGCCCCACCCCCTGCACCGCCCCGTGTACGCCACCGCCGATCGTCTTCCGGCACCGCCCGCCACCGACACCCCTCACCGAGCAGACAGCCCGGGAAGTCTCCCGGCGCCTGGCCGACGTGACCGCCCATCCTCGCTTGGCCGCTGCCCTCACCGCCGCGCTCTTCACCGGTGCCTCCTTCCAGCAACTCGCCACCGTCCGCCCCGGCGACTACGACGACACCGCGGCCACCCTGGCCCTGCACGACCGCGCTCGCTACACCGACGGCTGCGCCACCCACCGCGTACCGCCGTGGGCGCGCGTCTTCCTGAAGGCAGCCGTGTGCTTCGCCCGGCTCGCGCCCGCTCAGGACCAGCATCTGCTGGGCGGCCCCCACGACCGCACCCACCTGCTGCGCCTGGCCGAGGCGGCCAGGCTCCGCCCGCCCCAGCCGCCTGTCGGCCAGCGCACCGGCTGTGCCGGCAGCACCCAGTGGGACTGGCGTGAACGCAAGGAAGCACAGTGCTACGACGCGATGCTGACACGGCACCAGGTCCCGCCCTCGTCCTGAGCCCGAACCCAGGCGCACGGTCAGCCGATGGAGAAATCCGCGAACTCCACGTCGGTGAAGGCGATCCCGAGACCGTGGGCACGCAGGCCTCCGTCACGGAAGTAGGCATGCCCCAAAGCACGGGCGAGGATCACCATCTGCTGCTGCTCGCCCCCGCCGGCGTCCCGGGCGGCGAACAGCTCGCGGGCCACTTCTCCTGACAGGTACTGGGTTATCAGCCGTACCCGCGGATCGTCCGACGAGCCTGCCGGAGCGGCGAATCCGAACCGCGCCCTGGTGTGAAAGACAAACCCGTCGGCCTCGGCCCGGGCCCGCAGACGGGCACGCACCCGAGGCTGCCACCGTGCCCTGACGGCCTCATCGATCAACCCCGCATGCACAGCACTGGGGCGGCGGCGCACTCCTGGACGGGTGGTGACCCACCTCTGCACCGTGCGCTGGGAGATCCCCAGGAGGGCGGCCACGTTCTTCGTGGAGTTCTTCTCCGTCTTGAGCAGGAAACGCACAGCGGCGTCACGCGTGGGCACGGGACGGGTCAGCAACGCCTGTTCGAGCCCCTTGACGATCTCACCCATGCCAACCCCCGACCGTTCTGCCACCTCGATGGCCGGTGCATGGCCGCCGTCTGCTCTCCCAGATCTCTCACACCAGGCCGCTTGCCCCGGCCGGTTCAGGCATAGCCAGGACACCACTGCCTGCCCTCGGCTAAAGGACGTGAAGGAACCCAAGCCCCCGGAGGCGTCTCGTGGGGTGGGTAACCGTGGACTCCCACCACCGTTCACGGCATCCGTACGCGTTTCGTACGCGAAAGGTGCGCTTCACGCTAGGGTCGGGGCAGGAGGTACTGTATGTCCGAGCTGTTCGACGCGGTCGATGCGCTCATCGCGTCCCGCTCCCCGTTGCCGCCCCCGGCGGAGCGTAAGCGGCTGCGCCAGGCGCACGGGCTGACGCTGGACGAGGTGGCCGCCGCACTGCAGGTGCGGCGCGCGACGGTCAGCGGCTGGGAGGCGGGCAAGACCGAGCCGCGGCCGCCGGAGCGCGACGCATACGCCCGCATGCTCAAGCAGCTCGCCCAGCTCTACCCCGCCGACCCCAGCGCTGCGGCGCCGGCTGAGGACACGGCGGTCCCCGCAACGCCTGCCGCTGCGGCGGCTCCTGCTCCATCGGCAGCTGACCCGACCCGGGCCCACGCTGACTCCGAGCCTGCTCGCAGGATCACTGCACGCCGCTCCGTCGGCCCTGCCGCTGTACCGCGTCCGGCGGCCACGACCAGGCCGACGTCGCGCGGTCCGGCCGCGAAGAAGGCCGCCCCCGCCAGCACCTCGGCAGGCGGGACCGACGCAAGGTTCGAGAATGGTCCGCTTGCGGTCGTCGACGTCGACGCAGAGGGTCAGGTGCTGGCGTACTGCGTCGGCGGCCTGGTCCTGGACGTACCGGCGAAGTCGATCCCGGCCCTGGTGGAGTGGACGCTGCGCGAAGGGCGGCTCGGCCAGCCGAAGTTGTCCGGGCCGGGGAAAGACGCCGACCCGCTGGTCGTGCTGACCGGGGCTGCGTGCGAGCGCTACGGCCTGCCCGTCACGCTCACCAAGGAGGAGCGCCTGGCCGGCCGGCTGCCGGAGGGCCACAAGGTCATCAAGCAACTGACGCGCGCCGACTGGCAGCTGACCAAGCGCGGGTTCGGGCCGTGGGCGCGGATCTACCGTCCCGCGCAGGGCTCGGAGCGCTCTTGCGTGCAGTTGTGCATCCCGTCGTGGGACGCGCTCGACACCCGGCACTGGGCCGACGCCGCCCAACTACCGTCGGTCGACCTCGCGCGGCTCCTGGGCACGTATGCGGCCCGGGTGATGACGCCACGCGGCTCCACCGCTGTCACGGGCCTAGAGCTGATGACCGCCCTGCACCCGCCCACCCGTGCCTCCGAACCGGACGCGGACGGCAGGCGGCATTCCGAGCGCAACCCCGGCTCGCTGGGCAAGGACCCGGTGGACTGCGCACCGTGCGAGGCCCCCGACGGGCACCCGCTCCTCGCCGACCTGCCGCGTTTCCACCACCGCACCCCGGCTGAGGTCCTGGTGGAGGAGGCGTACGACTGGGCACGGCCGCTCACCGATGCCGAATGCCTTCGCCCCCATCTGGTGGGCATCGACGTGAACATGGCCTTCGCCGCCGGCGCGAACGGCCTCACGGTCGGCCTTGGGGCGCCGACGCGCATCAAGAATCCCGTCTTCGATGCGAAACTGCCCGGCTCCTGGCTGGTCGACCTGAGCCACGTCGACCTCTCCCGCGCGAAGGTCGCCAAGGACAAGTGGGCGCAGCTGGACGCCGAGCTGTTGCCCAGCCCGTTCACGCCGAAAGGCGAGCGCCCCGAGGGACCAGCCTGGTACGCCACACCGACCGTCGCATACGCAGTGGAACTCGGCTACGACGTGACGCCGATCGAGGCCTACGTCCGCCATGACAACGGCCGCTACCTGGACGCCTGGTACAACCGGCTGCGCGATGCCTACCTCGCCACGATGGCCGACCTCGGGGTGGACGTCGACCTGTCGCCTGAGGAGTTCCTGAAGGCAATGGACGGCCACCGGCAGCGTGACCCTCAGCTGGCGATCGTGGTGTCCGCGATCAAGGCGACCGTGAAGGGCGGCATCGGCAAGCTACGCGAACGCCCGCGCGGCGAGGGCTGGAAGCCCGGGCAGCCCTGGCGTGCCCTTGCACGGCCCACCTGGCGCCCGGACATCCGCGCCGCAGTCATCTCCCGCACCCGGATCAACATGCACCGCAAGATCGTCAAGCACGCCGCCTTCACCGGGCAGTACCCGGTCGCGGTCCTCTCGGACTGCGCCGTCTACGCGTCCGACGGGCCGTCGCCGCTGGACTTCCTGCCCTACCGGGACGGCAAGCCGCTGCCGGGCGGCTTCAAGCTCGGCGTGAACCCGGGCCTGGTGAAGTGGGAGGGCACTCAGAGCGTGCTGTGGGGCGAGGGTGTCCGCGAGCAGTTCAACGCCCCGGACCTCAACCTCGCCCGGTACATCAAGGACGGCACCGTCACCGACGCCGACACCGGGGAGTAGGAGGGGGTGATGAGCCTGTTCGGGGACGGACTGGACGCCGCGGTGCACAAGGCGTTCACCCGCGCGGCGCCCAAGAGCGCGCCCGCGCAGATGCGCTACCTGGTCAAGCAGCTCAAGGGCACCAAGGCGGTCGCCCAGATGCTGCGGATCTCGCAGCGCACCGTCGAGCGGTACGTGAAGGACCAGATCAAGAAGCCCCGTCCGGACCTCGCCGCGCGCCTGGAGAACGAGGTGAAGAAGCGGTGGCAGCCGCAGATCCGGGCCAAGGCGCGGCAGAAGGCGGCGACCACTGGCGGCATCGTCATCGACGCCCGCGCCCGGATCGGTTACACCGCGCCGATCGGGACGACGGACGAGGACCGCCTCCGGCACCTGACGGTCGCGCTGCCGCCCCGCTACGCAGCCCGCCTCTTCGACGCACAGGAGCAGGGCGCCACCGACCAGCAACTCCAGCAGATCGCCGCCGAAGCACTCAAGGAGGTGTACTTCCAGGACAACGGCCGCCGCGCCGGCAGTCTGGAAGAGGTCCGGTTCACGGACATCGAGCACCTCGAGTTCGACCTGTAGATCTCCCAGTAGAAGGGCCCGAACTGCCTTCTGGGTCGGGCCCTTCTACTGCTCCTGGCTTTGCCGAGCCTGTGAGACCGGGATTGTCGGACTCCGCTCCTAGGATGCGGTCCGTGGATCGAGACTGGATGCGACAGCGGCTTGAGGCGTTCAATGACCTGGCCCTGCGCTACGAACGAAGTACACGGCCAGGCGACTACATAGGCGATGCGGCGTTGTATGAGCAGCTCCACCGTGCAGAGCCCACGGTCAAGCAGATCCTGCGGCTCCTGGACCCGCAGCTTGCCGAAAAGATCAACCTCGATCAGATGGCAGGCGAAGACATGGCCCGCAATGAGGTTCATCGCGGCCTGGGCATCCTGGCCGACCTGGACGAATGGGCCGCCCGGCTCGTACCAGATGCACCCACCCTGCCCGCCGACCAGTTCCACCCCTGGGTGTGGGAGCCGGCCGCCCCACTGTGGGGCGCAGAGGCCCGGCAGGACGCCGTCCTGGCTGCTGCCCGCACCGTGAACCGTCGACTCCAGCAGAAGCTGGGACGCCACGACATCGGCGAGACGGACCTGTGCATGCAGGCCTTCGACATGAAGGACCCCGTCGCAGGGAAACCGCGACTGCGGTTCGACGGCGACCGCAACACGCCTACGTGGCGCGCCCGCCAGGAAGGCGCCAAGTACCTCGCGGCCGGCGCCTTCCTCGCCCTGCGGAACGTTGCCGCTCACGAGGATGCGGTGACCTGGACCGAACAGGAAGCGTTGGAGCACCTGGCGACCTTGAGCGTCCTCGCCCGCTGGATCGAACAGTGCACGGTGGAGCGCGCCACTTGAGAGCTGGAGCGGATCTGCCGGTATGGACAGGAAACCTGCGTGCTACGCCCATCGCATTCCGATCGCGGATAGCTGCTCCATGCGCTCCTTCGGCAATGACGCCGCGCGGGAGCGCTGGTTGCTGATCCAGGCACCAAGGCGGAACTGCAGTTCCCACCCCTCTTCGGAGAGCACCGTCTCCACGTGCTTGCGCGGGACGTTCAGATGGCCCTCACGCTCGTAGAACTGGGTGGCGACGGCGAGGTTGGCGGCCCACTTGTCGGCCTGCGTCTGGCGCGGCTTCGGCTTCTCGTCCTCGGTCGCGGGTGTGATCCCGAGGACCTGCTCGCACATCCACTGCTGCACAGTGGTGAGCTTGTCGAAGCCGAGCCGTTGGGTGTGCACCCATCGTCCGAGGTCCTCGCCCTGGTGCATGACCATGCCCGGCTCGGTCGGCAACTCGCCGCCGTCGTCCAGGTGCTGCCGGGTGAGGTGGAAGGCCCGCTGCCACTCCACCGGCCAGGCCGGGCACCACGAGGGGTCGATCTCCTCCAGCTGCTCGCGCCGGTCGTCGGACAGGGCGCCGGCCACCGAGCCGACCGGGAGACCCTCGGCACGCCGCTGTTCGATCTCAGCGGCCTTCCGGGCGGCGGCCCGCGCGTTCTTGAGCCAGATGCCCACCTTGGCGCCCTGGTAGGTGGCGTCCAGCGGGGCCAGGAGGTGCCCGTTCTCGGCAGCCCAGCCGCGGGCGGCGGACAGGCCCTCCTCCCACGCGACGTCGAAGTGCGACCACACCATGCCGAGCTTCTCCAGCTGCTCGATGCGGTCGGTGTCCATGTCCCCACGGGCGTAGAAGCGCCGGACGTCGGCGATCCACTGCCCCAGCGGGAAGTTCGCCAGTGAGGCCGGCCACCCCTCGGCTTCCGCCTCCTGGTCGTCGACGGCGGGCACGCGGTACGTGAACGGGACCTTGAGATCGCCGTGCTCGCGGGCGTAGATGACGGCGGCCTCCACGCCGCGCCGCCAGTGCTCGTGCTCGGGGTTGAGGACCCGCAGGTTGATGAACGCGGCCAGCTGCGCCGGGTCACGCGGCGTGGAGAACTTCAGCAGCCGCCGGGCAGACGCCGACGGACCGCCGGACGCCTTCCCCGCGCCCCTCGCCTGGCCCTGCCCGGCCTTCTGGACGGGCTTGTAGGCGCTGGCAGCCTGCTGCTGCGCCAACTGCTCCACCACCCGGGCGTCGTGCGCCCTGAGCGCCTCCAGCAGCTTCGCCAGCCCGCCGAACGCCCGGGAGGTCAGCATGTTGTCCGCCGTCTCGCCCGGCCCGAGCAGGACCGGCACCACCAACGAGGCGACCTTGCCCTCACCCGGCTGCATCCGCAGCGCACGGCCCACCGCCTGGACGAGGTCGGGCATGGAGCCCCGGACGTCAGCCCAGTAGACGGAGTCGCAGTGCTTGGTGTCGACGCCCTCGCCCAGCACCTTCACCGAGCACAGGAAGCACTTCTCCACGACCGTGCCGTCCGCGGCGATGCCCTGGGCGAACTCGCCCAGCCGACGCCGGCGGTGGAGCGGCTTGTGCTCCCCGCACAGCCAGTCCGCCCAGATCACCTTCGGGTACAGGTCGGGGTCGGCGGCGTGCAGCTGCGCGGCGACGTGGGGGAGACCGGCCGCGAACGCCTCGGCTTCCTTGACGACATGGTGGAACACGAGGGTGCGCTTAAAGTTCTCCTCCGAGGACGCCTTCAACAGCGCCGTCTGGAGCGCAGCGAGCCGGGCCCCGCGAACCTCGTCCGAGCGGCCCTCAGCACCCAGGAGCTGGGTGGCCTGGAGCTGGGTGTCGGTGATGTCCACGCACACCACCTGGTACGGCGCGCAGATCCCCCGGTCGATCGCCTCCGACAGCGTCAGCGTGTAGCAGCGGGAGCCGAACTGGCCGTCCGGATCGTCTTCCATCGACGCGACCAGCTCGCCCGGCGCACCTTCGGAGTCCTCGTCCAGCTGCCACACCCGGGGCGTGGCCGTCATGTACAGCCGACGAAGGGACGGGATCTTCTGGTTGTCGTGGACGACCGCCCAGGGCTTGCCCAGCCGACCCGACGTCCGGTGCGCCTCGTCCACCACGATCAGGTCCCAGCCCGGAAGGCCGGCCGCGTGGGCGCGCTCCAGCGTGCCCAGCCCGAGGGAGGCGTACGTGGCGAACACCGTGACCTTGTCCAACGGGCGTACCCAGTCGACCAGTTCGTCCACGTCCGTGGTGTTGGGGAAGGAGGCTTCCTCGCCTCGCAGGGAGGAGACACCGATCATCGGGCCCCGGCGGCCGGCCTCCCGCCACGCGGTCTCGGTCTGGACGAGCAGGTCCAGCGAGGGCACGAGCACCAGCACACGGCCCGCGTGGAGCTCTTCGGAGCTGCGCGCTGCGACCCGTGTCTTGCCCGACCCGGTCGCCATGATCACCTGAGTCCGCAGACCCCGCTCCGGCACAAGAGATCTTGCAGGCAATTCCAAAGCACGGAGAACAGCGTCAATAGCCTCGCGCTGAGCTGCCTCGCGCTGATTACTGGTCATCACCCGTCCTTTTCCTCCGTGCCGTAGATTTGCGTTGCGTGAGCCATTCCGTGGTGGTCCAGGTGGGCCAGTAGCAGGCGGGCCAGGGCCTGGCCGGGGAAGCTGCTGTGCAGGCGCGCGTTGCCGTCGGTGCCCTCAGTGAAGCCGAACGTGGCCTGGCTGGGGCGCAGCTGCACGACGTCCTCACCCTCTCCGAGGAAGCAGAGCTGGCCAGGGAAGACGACGGCGCGGGTGAAGAAGTCGTCCAGGACGCCGACCAGGTCCGGGCTCGGACCACCCGGCTCGCGGTCGCCCACGGCCGCTTCGGCAGCCTCCAGGACGCTGGTGAGGAACCGCCGGCGGGCGTCCTCGTGCTGACGCGTCTCGTTGGACAGGCTCTCCTCACTCACCTCCACCACCCGGTACATGCCCTGGTCCCCGTACAGCCCGTCCGGCTTCTCCAACACCTTACGGACCTTGGCGACGGCCTCCTCCACCGACCGCCCATAGGCGTAGTTCGTCGTCACAGCAGCACCCGGGTGCGCCGGATCGGTCCTCTGCGCCACGATCCGGTAGCGAATCAGCTCAGGGGCCGGCCCCGCTTCACCGGTCTCACGCTCCCAGTGCTCACGCAGCTCCTGGCGCCAGCGAAGCACCTCCGGGTCACTGTCGGGGGAGTAGGTCTCCCACCCCGCATCGGTCATGAGGTTCCAGATGCGCCGCAGCTCGGTCCGCCGGACCACCGCCAGCCGCTCCTCCGCACCGAGCGGGCGCGGCCGGTTCTCAAGGCCGCCAGCGGCCACCAGGCGCTCATGGATCTGCTGCGCCGTCAGGCCGATAACTTCACGGTGGATTTCTCTGCGTTCTTTGAAGCGCGTTTCGAAGCTCACCGAACTTGAATTCACTGGGTCTTCCTCGATTTCCAGCGGGGGCCGGTCTAGCTCCCTCGGCGCTGCTGTGTGAGTCCAGAGTCTATCTCGTGCTTCAAAGTGAAGCACTGCGAACGGTGGAAGTCCCCAAAGGTGGCTTGATCCTGCTAGGGGTGCCCTATGGACACCCCCGGAAAGTCACCCTGACAGTGGGTCACCCGCCACTCAATCACCCCTGCTCCCTGACTCCCTGCCACTCCTCCTTCGACTCCTCCGATTTGACCTGCACCCGCATTCCCGCTCACCCCCCTCTCCTTGTTGCCGCTTTCCCTTACGGCCACCCAGGGGTCGGGGGAGGTTGGGGGCCGGAGCGCAGCGGAGGCCCCTCTCCGGGCTCGGCTCGGGCGGCCGCAACGCGGGCGCTGGCGCGCGGCGCGGAGCGCTACGCGCCCAACTCGCTGGCGCAGCCAGCGAGTTGACGACCGGTCACGCAGTGACCGGGCTGGCGCTCACGCGGAGCGTGAGCGCCACGGTTGCGCGCAGCGCAACCGTTCGCTTGCTACGGGCGCAGCCCGTAGGGACCCGCTCCGCGGG